>DAHVOF010000175.1 GCA_027318945.1 Actinomycetota bacterium
AAAGGGTAAAACCAAGCGGACGAAATGGGCGACTGGGCGCCTGACAAAAGAAGCCGATCGAGACGGGATAGTAACCAAATCTCCGCCCCCTCTATCCCGGAAAGAAAACCACTGGTGAGCAGTTTTAGCAACTGGCTGGCAATGGCGTTGACGATGGTCTGAATCATCAGTGCACACCTTGACCAAGATGAAAAAAGAAGTTCACTAGAGTTGGAGCGGCTCCCACGATCAAGGCCGCAGCCGCGGAGATAACCACCGCCCTGCGGCCCGACATAGCCTGCTGGTAGTTCTGGGAGTGTGAGCCCAGCGCCCAAGTGGCAGCCCCGATCAATAGCCCTGCAAGCGCAATTATCAGTGCCCAGCCACCGATTCCATTGGTAAGAGTCTGCAAGGCCGAGCCACCCGGCAACAGCGAGGGGTCCGGAGAAAGCGAAACGTCGCAAAGCAGTGGCACAACGGCGATCGATAGCGGCATATCAACCTCTCAATAGACGACAATCCATTAAGGGGTGGGGGAATCGATGGTAGCACGAGCCCCCTAGGAAGGAAAGGGCAATCACGGCACGCCAGTCAGGAAAAGAAAGAACTCACAGGACAGGATAGAACTGCCAAATCACCGCTACTATGTCGCTAGAGGCATATGCATACCTTCATACTGATCCTTCTTCTCATCGTTGGAATTGCGATTGGATTCGCAATTTCTCTTTACTGGTCCAATAGGTTCCATCCGTTCAAGTGGAGAGATCATTCCAACAGCAGCTTCCCTAGGCTGTCGGGATCGGTCCGCATTTTGCGGTCACCCATCGAAAAATACCGACCTCGGCTGACCGATCAGGACGACATACCATTAGCTGAAAATTTCCGATCTGATTTCCAACTTTTGCTCGGAACCCTCGATTCAATTCCTCAGGGCATCACTATATGTTCGAATGACGGCGAGGTACTCATTCGCAATCGCGTCGCCAGCTCCATCTTTGAGGGTCGGCACCAGGATGCCCTGGCGGCAAGAGCATTCGATGAGTTGTTGACGCTGGCCAAAGCGGGAACGATGACGGAACGCTCCCTGGAGATCTACGGCCCTCCCAAGCGGAGCTATGTAATCCGCACCGACTCGCTGATTGAAGATGGGGAAAAGATCGGTGTAATAGCCATTCTCGAGGACATCTCGGATAAGAAACACCTCGACGAAGTCAGAAGAGACTTTGTGGCCAATGTGAGCCACGAACTGAAGACACCCATCGGAGCCATGGGACTTCTGGCAGAAACGCTCAGCACAGAGGATGACCTTGAGATCGCAAAAAGGCTCTCCGTGAGAATACAGAACGAGGCCTTTAGATTAGGAAGAATCATCGACGATCTGTTGGATCTGAGCCGAATCGAAACCGATGACACCCCAAGCCGAGAACTCGTCGACATCGAAAAGATGGTTTCTGAAGCTGCCAACCGGATTAGTCCCAGCGCCGAGGTTCGGCATGTGGCGATAGAAGAAATCAGGGCCGAACAGCCCGCCTATGTTTTCGGCGACAGGCGCGAACTCATGAGCGCCGTATACAACCTTCTCGACAATGCCGTAAAGTATTCCGAAAGCGGCTCGATGGTGACCGTAGAGATCGTGAACAACCTCACCAGCGCGGATATAAAAGTTAAGGACCAGGGAATAGGCATTCCCAGCAGAGACATAGAGAGAATCTTCGAGAGATTCTACCGAGTTGACCAAGCCCGCTCCAGGGCTACGGGAGGAACAGGACTTGGCCTTTCGATAGTTCGTCATGTGGCAAACAACCACAACGGCACGGTGTTTGTGGAATCTCGCGAGGGTTCCGGATCGGTGTTCACGTTGCGTCTTCCAACGGCCAAAGGTGAAGAATTATGAATTCGGAACAAATGACCATACTGGTCGCTGAAGACGAGGAATCCTTCGTCGAAGCTCTGGAGCTCGGACTGACGCGGGAGGGATTTGCGGTCAAAGTGGCCAGGGATGGACAGGATGCAGTTGAACAGTTCGAGCGGATCCAACCGGACCTGATCCTCCTTGACCTCATGCTCCCAAAGATGTCGGGTATCGATGTCTGTCGGACAATTCGTATTACCAGCCAGGTCCCGATCATCATGGTGACGGCAAAGTCGGCGGAGATCGATACGGTGGTCGGGCTAGAAGTGGGCGCAGACGACTACGTGACTAAACCGTACAGCATGAGGGAGCTCGTCGCTCGAATCCGCGCTGTGCTAAGGCGTCGACAGGGCGAGGATGTTCCCGCAACCTCGAGAGACAAGATCCTCAGGAAAGGTGAAGTATTCCTCGATCCGGAAAGGCACGAGGTATCCGTCCGGAACAAGCTAGTAAAGCTCCCCTTGAAGGAGTTCGAGCTGCTCGAGCTGCTTATGAACAATGCCGGAAGGGTACTTACCCGCGACATGATCATTGACAGAATTTGGGGTGCGTATTACTCGGGAGACACGAAAACCCTCGACGTCCATGTGAAAAGGCTCCGTTCAAAGATTGAAAGGGACCCGTCGAACCCCAAGCTTATAACTACGATAAGAGGACTCGGATACAGGTTCGAAGATCAGAAGCGATGATGGAACGCATCGAGGCGGTAGCCAAGAACTTAAGAGCGTCCGGCGGCAGGATGACACCGGCAAGAAAGTCAGTGTTGAACGCACTTGTATCGGCTAGGAGCCATGTTACCGCAGAGGACCTGATGAATATGGTTCAAGCTGAGTCACCAGAGGTGCATCTCTCAACCATTTACAGAACGTTGGATGCTCTCGAAAATCTTGGAGTCGTCGACCATGTACATTTAGGACACGGGAGAGCGGTTTATCATCTCGCGGATAACGCCCACCAGCACATCGTTTGCGAACTATGCTCCTCCGTCGAAGAAGTGCCAGCCACTCTTTTCGCCCAGCTGGAAAGAAGTCTTATGGAAGGGTACCAATTCAAGGTGCGAATGAACCATTTTGCAGTAATTGGCACCTGCAAAAGCTGCCAGGCACGGGAGCAAAAACAGAGTGGATAGCCCTGCCGTGCGACAGCATCATCGGCAATGCAGGCTGCTTATTATCCGATTATGCGCTTGAAGCCTGTTTTGAAGGAATCCGATCGATGTCTCTCATGTACCTGCGCAGCACTTCTGGAATAATTACCGAGCCATCGCTTTGACGATATGTCTCAACGAGCACGGCCCAAATTCTTGCCCACGCCAGGGCTGACCCATTGAGGGTATGTATGAACTCGATTTGGCCGGTCTCGGCGCTCCTGAACCGAATGTTTGCACGACGTGCCTGATAGTCGCCAAACCAGCTAACGGATGATACTTCCAGCCAAAGACCTGTCCCTGGCGAGTAGCACTCCAGATCAAAAGTTCGCTTGGAGGAGTTGCCAAGATCGGCCGTGCAAAGATCCAAAACTCGGTAAGTCAATCCGAGTCCTTGAAGAAGGTTCTCGGCCCTCGACAGCAGCTCGGAATGCATTGCGGCGGCCTGAGAAGGCGTTGTATAGGCAAGGATCTCCACCTTGTCGAACTCATGGAGGCGAAGAAGGCCACGAGTGTCTCTTCCAGCGGAACCGGCCTCGCGCCGAAAGCATGAGGTATACGCAGTCAGCCGGACTGGAAGGTCTTCTTCTCTGAGAATCTCGTCCTTGGCTAAAGAGGTGAGGGGAACCTCCGCAGTCGGTATGGCATAGAGGTCATCCCGTTCGAGGCGATACGCATCCTCTTCAAATTTTGGCAGATGACCCGTGGAGATCATTGTGGCTGTCCTCACAAACGTCGGAGGCTTGATCTCCTCGAATGCATCTGAATGGGCATCAAGGGCAAAGTAGCTCAGCGCTCGCTCGAGAGTGGCTCCGAGTCCTCGAAACATAGGAAACATCGAGCCAGATATCTTCGCCGCACGTTCAAGATCCAGAATCCCGAGTTCACTCCCAATTTCCCAATGCGGCCTTTTCTGATGATCAGCAAACTCCGGCAGCTTGATCTCCGAGCCGTTTTGCGGTCCGACCTGAGGAGACCACCACCTTATGACGACGTTGTCAGCTTCGGAAACACCGACGGGCGCATCTTCGGACGGCATGTTAGGAATCTTGAGGAGCGAATCCCTCCGTTCTGCCTCGAGATTACCCGCCTTCAATTCCCACTCAGAGAG
>DAHVOF010000028.1 GCA_027318945.1 Actinomycetota bacterium
CTTCGCGCTCAAATGGCAAAGGAGAAGGACATATGAGCCAAATGAGAAGTTTTGTTGAGCCATCGGGAAGCAACTCGGCCGGTAGGGGAGTGGTTGAACGACAGTCATTTCTATACGAGGACTACATGGTTGGCGAAGGCATACCTATTTATGAGGGAGGAGGCTTTAGGGATGTTCGCGATCTTTCGCTTGGATCATGGCACCGCCGCGGTGGAAATGGAGCCTTCTTGGCAATCGATCAGCTTGCTCATGTGCTTGGATTATACGTTATTGAAGTGCCACCCGATAAGTCCCTCAATTTGGAACACCATGTGTTCGAGGAGAAATTTTTAGTTCTAGAGGGTTCAGGTACAACAGAGATTTACGGTACGGCCTTCAAGTCATTTTTGTGGAATAAGGGAGCTCTCTTCGCAATTCCCTTGAACGTGACCTACAAGCTCAAAAATACGGGATCGAAACCGGCGCTGCTCTTATCTGCGAATACGGCTCCGTCGATAATCAATGCGTATGATAGGGATTTTGCATTTTCCTGCGACTACAAGTTCGTGACCAGGTACGACGAAGAGGACGATTATTTTGCACCGTCGCTCAACACAATTGCTACTCCCGAGCTTGGGCGCGCAATGTGGCAGACAAACTTTATCCCAGACATCATCAACTGCGAACTGCCGTTAGATAATGTACGATCGCCGGGATATCGCCGAATTGAATTACCGCATATGGCTGGCAGCAACTTTTGGGGATTTGTTGGCGAGTATCCCAGCGGGAGGTATGCCAAAGCTCATTACCACGGTCCAGGTGCGGTACTTGTATGCGTAAAAGGAAAAGGCTACACATACACTTGGCCAAGCTCAATTGGAATGACTCCCTGGAAAGATGGCAAGCAAGATCTAGTTGAACGTATCGATTATGTTGCCGGGGGCATGGTGGCGGCAGCGCCAGGCAGTGGCGACTGGTTTCACCAGCATTTCAGTACAGGTCAAGAGCCGATGCGGATGGTGGTATTCCATGGTTTCACCGGGGGACCATACAGAAATTTTGGAGGTAGAAGTAGAAGAGGTAAGTCCGTTGCGGGCAAGGAGCTTGGAGAAGGTGGAAATGCAATTAGCTATAAATTGGAAGACCCATTCATTCGGGAGGAGTACGAGCAAATACTCGAAAGGGATGGAGTTCACGTTGACATGCCCGAGCCTCGCTGAGAAAGACATGTGGGCAATGCTGAGCGGGTAACCGGAGACGAGTTCCTCGTTGGTGATATAGCGCGCTCGCTAGCGACGGTCGCTATCTGACCGTTTAGCTCGCCCATGAGAGTCTCATCCTTGGTGTGGGTCAGCTGATTTACGAGGTCCATGTTGATCCGCGGTCTCACGGCATGTTTCGATTCGGAAGGGAGTCTGTGCACCTGAGTCGGTGAAGCGTCGTTTGAGGTGAACCGGTTTGGCGTCACATGGGAGTGTCGAAATGTGCGGTCTTAGATATTGGCCGCTTGATCTGAGCGGCATATTCCAACGAGCCCGAAAGCTGGCCCATGACGGGGAGTTATTCGGATACGTCAGGCAGGTCACTATATTTAGATGGCCGCCAGAGGCTTATTAATACTCCGGCACCTGCAGCTTGGAGAACACTTCTTCCTTAGAAATCTTGGTGCCTAGCGGGTATTCTCCGCGAATTCGTCTGTGTCTTCCTGTCAGCTCTCGATTTGCGGAGGCAGCGGCTCGGAAGCCATAGATGGCTCAACTCTTAAAAGGTGGTTCAAAAGAATCATGAATCCCAGCTGGAAGATCAGCTCACCCTCGAGCATGAAGTTGAGCATGTCGTTCGGTAGGGATAGCATGGCGAGCAGGCCACCAGTGAACTGAACAGCGAGAGCATATTTTGAGACTCGGTCGTGAAGATGTCGAAAGTAAAGCACGCCTCCGGTGTACAGCTCTACGATGAAGATGATTGCTCCCAGGGTCATGTGCGTCCAGTTGAAAAAGGTATCGACCGTATAAGGGGTTAGCAGGAGGAGGACGATCCCCACCGAAACGATCCGAAGGGTCCACTTGACAAGGCGGTAAGGGGCCGCATCAGGAAACATGCGTGCGGCCATCACTAGCATTACGCTTCCGGAAAGAAATCCGATGGCGATAATGGGCAGCGTCGGGGCTATGACTCCGAAATAACTGATTCCATAGACGTTGACGTTGTTATTCCACACCATCACGGTGCACACCATTACGGTTAGCAACAAAACAGCTTCTGAAGCCATAACCCTATGAAGCACGGGCTCCTTGAAGCCCGACGAGTAAGGCCGGTTCTCACTGTTCGGATTGGCAAGTCCTGGTCGTTTTTTCCGAGTAAACATGAATAAGCTTCCAAAGGATAAATTCATTGCTTTATACAACTAAATTGTATCAAGCTGTTCTACGATCTTTAGTGGCATATTGAGCAAATTTCTCGTAAATTTTCGGATCGAAAATTAGCTGGGAGAGAGGTCAAGGTTTTACCGCAGCAAGAGGATGGATTGGCAGCGCCAATTGATCGCTATTTTGCCTGTAGCCGTCTGTTGTGGTTGTATGCAATTGGACCAGTTGGTTGTTTGAGCTTCCAAGCGCGGGAGCTTTAGGGAACACGGGACGCGATAGATAGGAGAAGTTGTGTCTGCACCTACTGCATCAACTGGAACGAAGAGCCACACGGGCCTGGCACTTCTCGTGATAATGATAGGTGTGCTCATGGTCGCAATCGACACGACGATCGTCGTTCTCGCTTTACCTGTAATGCAAAGGTCTCTTCATGTAGCCCTATCGGCAGTCATTTGGGTAGTGATCGGCTATCTTCTCACAATTACCTTGGTATCTACGCAGGTTGGGCGTCTCGGAGACATCTTCGGCAGGGTTAAGATGTACGAGACGGGTTTTCTGGTGTTCATACTCGGTTCCGCCCTCTGCGCTCTCTCCAACAGCGAGGCGACCATCATCGGCTTCCGGATAATCCAGGGCTTGGGTGGCGCATTGGTCATGGCCAACAGCGGTGCCGTGATCGCCGATACTTTCCCGCCTAATCGACTTGGAAGAGCCTACGGCTTTAACTCCGTCGGTTATACGGTAGGTGCTATCTTCGGGATACTTCTCGGAGGAGTAATTGTAACGTATTTTTCGTGGCGCTGGATTTTTTGGGTTAACGTGCCGATCGGCATTGTTGCGTATGTGATGGCTTTGAAAGTCTTGCGCGACTCGGGTAAGCGCCAGAGGCAGCGGCTCGATCTCGCTGGAATGCTCACCCTCGGTCTCGGCTTGTTTGGCATTCTGTGGGGAATTACAAAGCTTTCGACTGATCCTTTCACGATGGAGATCGTGCTCTATCTCATCGGAGGCGTGATCTTGATGATCGCTTTCGTCTTCGTGGAGCGTGTTCGAGAGGCTCCCATGGTGCACATGTCTATCTTCAGAATTCCTGCAATGACACCTACCCTTACCGCGGCGTTTCTCCAGGGGCTTGCCAATTACGCGGTGCTGTTTCTAGTCATCATGTATTTGCAGGGTGTAAGGGAGTACTCCCCGCTCAAAGCTTCCCTGCTTTTGGTGCCCGGCTACATTGTGGGCAGTTTTGTCGGGCCGTTTTCGGGCAAGCTGGCGGACAGGGTGGGGGCGGTGATCCCCGCGACTCTTGGCCTTGGGATACAGGTGGTGGCGCTTCTGATATATGCTCAGCTCGGCACGGTGACAGGCGTGTGGCTTGTGATCGTCGCTTCGACGATCAGTGGAATTGGGGCTAGTGCTTTTTTCCCGGCTAACAATTCAGCGGTGATGAAGGCCGCGCCTTCTGAGATGTTTGGAATTGCCTCCGGAATGCTTAGGACGTTTTCCAACGTTGGGATGGTCTTCTCCTTTGCGGTGGCGATTCTTGTAGCCGCGCGTTCCATCCCTCGGAACCTCGCCTTTGCCATCTTTGTTGGGACAACAAAGCTCACAACCCATCTAGCTAGCGTTTTCACTGCTGGACTCCACTCTGCTTTTTACGCATCGACCATCTTTATGGCGCTTGCCGCCATTCTTTCAGCGACGCGGGTGTTATCGAAATCTACCAGCCGATCGCGCATTCGGTAGGATTGTGCGATAGCTCCTACTGCTGAAGATCCAACTTTTTAATTTCAATTAACCACATTGCGGGACAGTTCTGCTACGTTGATTTTTTATGTTGCTTGATCGGCGGATGGGAATGTGCTGATTGGAACATGTAAGGCCTCTCTAAAAGATAGAGGGACGGAAGTGGGGGGATCAATGCGTATTGGTATAGGAGTAGCCGGTAGTTTGCTGGCCGGGGGTCGCCCCCGGATTACAGTTGCTGGCATTTTGGCCGCGTCTCTTCTTGCGGCTTGCGGTTCATCTTCGTCCTCGAGTTCTACCAGCACAACCGCGGCGGCGGGTTCGACTACTACGTCGTCCGCGCCAGTGTCCATCACGTTGGCTAAGGCAATAAACACTGAGCCTTTCGCCACCGCCAACGTGGCGCAGGCTCTGGGATACTTTAAGGCTGGCAACCTCAACGTCAAGATTGAGACCGTTGCCGGAAGCAGCGTCGCGAACGCTGCGCTTCAAAGTGGCAGCGTGCAGTTCGTTCTTGCCAGCTCCGCGGCGCTACTCCTTGCGGCAGCCAAGAACATTCCGCTTCTTGCCGTGGGTGGCATCGACAAAGGTGACGGGGTTCAGCTGGTCGTCTCTAATTCCTGGATAAAGGCTCACAATCTTTCAGCGAGCATGCCTCTGGCAGAGAGGATCAAGGGTCTTGAGGGAACGACATTGGCGACTCTCAGTACCTCGGACAAATCGGTCATGCAGGACTTCCTGTCGACCGAGAACGTGCCGGCCTCGACGGTGAAAGATGTCTCCATGAGCAGCGCGGCAGCTCAGCTTGCTGCAGTTCAGCATGGCTTGGCCCAGGAGTTCATCGCCAGCCCGCCGAACTCGAGCATTGCCGTCGCCGGGGGTTACGGGACCGTTCTTGCAAATGCCAAAGAGTTGCCATACCTCTCGGACGAGGCATATGACATTCTGATCACTACTCCCGCGTATGCAAAGGCTCACCCTGCCGTAGTCAAGGCTATGGTGGGCGCTTTTCAGAAGGCCATATCAGCCATGTCGCAGCAGACGCCTGCTGCAATAACGGCGATGCAGCCTTTGTATCCGACGCTAACTCCTGCGGTCATAAAGTCGTCGCTGACCAGCATCACATTCACTCCGACGATGCAACAGACCCAGATAGGATGGAACGACGCGCTAACTTTTGCGCAGAAGACCGACCTTGTCAAGCCGGGTCAAAGTCTTGATGTATCCGAAGGATCCGTCTGGACAAACCAGTTCAGCGGTTAGAATCTCCAGCTCTCAGAATTTGTCGGTCCAGCTTTATCACTGGCACCTGGATCGATACCATCTTCGTCTGGACACGGTTTAGGTGAGACGCGTGAAGTTGTACATCCTCCACCGTGTCCGGCTGGTTTGAATTGTTCTGGGAGATTCCCGATGCCGTTTTGTGCATTCCACACGATGGATTCGGCATTTGGAAAGGGTGAAAGTCTCGGGTTGGCGGCTCTGGTATTGATTTGGCAAGGCTGTGCTGGTACCCTAGCGATACCAAGACCTTTTGAAGCGCTTGCTTCGGGGCAGGATCGCACAAGGGCCAGCGTTTGGCGGCCAGCCATCGATTTCGGTGATCTCTGAGTGTGATTGTCCTTCTCATGGAAATGCAGAAGAGTGGAGCGGAAGCGTGGGATTTTCTGCAAAAAGGGGCTGAGAGGGAAGGCTTAGGGGTGTGGCAGCCATAATGCTTGTTCAGAGAGCAGTCATCAGCGCGGCTAGCTGGTCTTTGGCCTCGCGTCCCCAATTTTGTTTCTTGGTCGGTGAACGTGTAGTGCAGTGAGAGGATGGTTAAGAGGTGGCTGCCAGTAGTGGAGAAGAAATGGGCGGGGACTGGCTCATTGGGGTGGACGTTGGAGGCACTTTTACTGACGGAGTGCTGCTGCGCCCTAGCTGTGCGCCGACGATAGTTAAAACTCCCACAAATATCAAAGATCCTGTGGCCGGGCTTATGGGATGTCTTGACGCGCTGGCCGAATCCGCGTCGATCTCCAAGAAAGAGATGCTCGCTCTTACAGCAAAGCTGGGATATGGGACGACCCAGGCTGCAAACCTCGTTGTCGAGGGTAAGGGTTCCAAGGTTGGGTTCATCACCACCAGAGGATTCAAAGACACGCTCGTAATAGCCGAGATAGGACGTGAGCGGATCGGCATGGATCTCACTGCAAGCCGTGCGCCTTCCCTCGTGCCGAGATCTCGGATATACGAGGTGCGCGAGCGAGTTGACTCGCAAGGCAGAGAGCTGGCCCCAGTCAACATGGACGACGTGAAGACCGCAATGGATGCTTTGGCCGCCGACGGTGTCGAGGCAGTGGGGCTTTGCTTTCTCTGGTCCTTTCTCAATAGCGAACACGAGGTCGCTGTCGCAGAGGCATTGAAGAGTTATGCTAACTGGTTCGTATCGGTATCGCATCAAGTGGCGCCACTTCTCGGAGAGTACAAGAGGAGTGCTACCACCGCATTGAACGCACGCCTGGGGCCGCCCGTTCAGCAGCACCTGCTTTCTGTGGCGCAAAGCCTGAAGTTTGAGGGACTGGAAGTGCCACCGCTAATCATGACATCCGCCGGAGGACTTCTAACCATGGAGGACGCGGCATCGAAGCCGGTGACGCTTCTTTCGTCGGGTCCCGCAGGCGGCGTGCTGGCCTCGAAGCTTCTGGCCGAGAAGATGGGTCTCAGGAACGTCTTGTGCGCGGATATGGGAGGAACCACTTTCGATGTAAGTCTCATTACCGATGGCGAGTTAGCACTAAGCGAGCGCGCCGAGTATGCCGGTCAGGAGATCTTCACCGAAGCAATAGATATCGTTTCGATTGGGGCCGGTGGCGGGAGCATCGGCTGGGTGGACCATGGGTTGAGGCTCAAGGTTGGTCCTGGGAGCGCGGGGTCAGACCCAGGACCCGCATGCTACGGCCAGGGAGGATCGCAAGCCACCGTCACAGATGCCAACTGCCAGCTTGGAAGGCTTAATCCGACAGGTCTGGCCGGGGGTCGGCTTCGCTTGGATACGGAGGCGGCGCAACGGGTGCTAACCGAGCTTGGCAAGGAAGTTGGGCTCAGCCCGGAATCGACCGCTGAGGGAGTCATATCGATAGTCGATGCGGCAATGAGCGATGCCATAAGAAGTCAAACCGTAGCGAAGGGGCTCGATCCCCGGGAATATGCGCTGTTCGCGTATGGTGGGGCCGCTCCGCTGCACGCAGCTTCAATTGCCTCTGATCTAGGCATAAAAAAAGTGGTGGTGCCTCTTCTTGCGCCGGTGTTTTCTGCATACGGGATCGTAGCGTCAAACATCCAGCACGTGTTGTCGAGAAGCCGCGTTGTGCCGATCACCAACTCCGAGACCATCTCCTCGGTCTTCGCAGAACTTGAGGCCGGCGGGATTGCGGCGCTCGAATCAGATGGGGTTGCCGAAGCGTCGCGCATTCTCGTACGCGCGGCACAGCTTAGGTTCAAGGGTCAGATGCATGCAGTGAACGTCGCGATGCCGTCTGGTCCCATTACCACGGAATCCCTGGAGGTGCTCGGCGCACGGTTCGTCGAGACCTACGAAAGGCTGTTCGGAGCCGGAACTTCTTCTGCGAGCGCTGGCATAGAGATGGTGACTTTGAGGGTCTACGCTGTAGGAATCACCGCTGTACCTCAGATAGATGCCGTAGATGCTTCCGAGCATGAAGGTGTTCCTACTAGTAGCCGAAAGGTGTGGTTCGGGGGTGAGGAGATTGAAGTTCCGGCTTTCGCCGGTCCTCTCGAGCCTGGGACAAGGATATACGGCCCAGCTCTTCTCGACTACCCAGGCCAGACGACATGGGTGCCGGTCAACGCCACTGCGGTTGTTGACCAGTATCAGAGCCTGGTCATGACCGTCAACTAGTCGGGCTTTTAGCGGGAGAGGTTTATGAACATTGATCCAGTTCTCACGGAGATCATCTCGAACCGCCTGACGCAGATTGGTCTTGAGGGGGGACTCGTACTTCAGCGATGTGCAGTGAGCCCGAGCGTAGTCGATGCCAAGGATCTCGGCTTTAACATAGCTGATGCCGCCGGCCGGACGGTCGTCTACTCGGTGTGGATGCCTCGGCACGGGACAACGCTCAGTTACATGCTAAAGAGCTGCATGAGGCGGTTCGAGAATGATGTTCGACCTGGTGATATGTATCTGGTAAACGATCCTCATTCCGGGGCCCTCCACATACTCGACCTGGCCGTCATTGCACCGGTTCACTATGACGGAGAGCTGATCGCTTGGGTTGGCAATGCCACTCACCACGTCGATGTAGGAGCGATGACGCCGGGCCGATCGCCGCTTGCAACTGACTGGCATCAGGAAGGGATAATTTTCAAACCCACGAGGATCGTAGAGGGCGGAATGATCAGGGATGATGTCTTCAATCTTTTCCTTGACAATGTTCGGATGCCTCGATATCAGTCGCTCGATCTAAAGGCCCAGATCTCAGCGAACTTTGCGGCGTCGAAGAAGCTAATCGAGCTTGTCAATAGATACGGATTGGATGCGTTCAATGAGACGGTCGAGAGTTCGATCGAATTAGGTGAGAAGCAGGCAAGGGAGAGGATTGCTCTGCTCGAAATGGGTGAGTACCACGAGGCGAGCTACCTAGACTACGATCGCCTTTACAGGTTGGAGTGCAGGTTGACGGTTGATGAGGCGGGATTGCACTTTGACTTCGAGGGTACCGATCCCGAAGCCAAGACGTTCATAAACTGTGCGATTCCTTGTGCTGTAGCTAACCTGCATAACATTCTGGCCTGCCAGCTATTTCCCGATTTAGTCGTCAACTATGGGACCTGGAAACCAGTAGAGGTCTCTATACCCAGCGGAACCATTATCAGTTGCAATCCGCCGGCGCCGTGTTCTGGCGCTTCTACCATTACTGGTTGGCGGGTCCAGGGGATTACGATGGCGCTTTTGACCCAGGCTTTGCAGCGTTCGCCGAAGAGCGGGTACTCCATGGCTGAGTGGGGGTGGGGCTTTACGGACGTGCAGTGGACCGGCCTCGATAAAGGTGGTCGCTGGTACAGCTTGAGAGGCGACATGAGTATGCACGGTGGCGGAGCCCGTGCGGAATCAGACGGGATCGATGTCGCCAATATAGCGGGGTCCACCAACACAAGTATTCCTAGCATTGAGTCGTACGAATACCGCTATCCGGTCCTTTATCTTGAGAGAGGTTTGGTGCCTGATTCGGAGGGTGCTGGCCAGTTCAGCGGGGGAAGGGCTGGCTACTGGGCGAGATGCCTCTATGGAGTTGATTCGGCAGCCGATTGTACTTTCTACATAGGCAGGGACGTTTCCTCCGTTGGCGTACTCGGTGGCAAAGACGGCTCCCCGGCAATAATCGCGATTAAAAGGGGAGCCTGTGTGCTTGAAAGGCTTTCTGAAGGGGTGCCCCTCTATTGCGAGCTGGACGTGGAGGAGGAGGTTTTTTCCCAAATGCCGCCCGGTCTCGATAGGGTCGTGAACTCTGGCGACGTGATATACGTAAGGGGCATGGGAGGGGCGGGGTTCGGTTCTCCAGCGCTTAGGCGAGAAGTGGAGGTCCGGCGGGATCTCGCCGAAGGGCTTCTTTCAGAGGAAAGGGCGGAAGAAGTATACGGAGTAAAGGCGAACTGAGATTTTGATTGCTAAAGTTACATGGCTGTATACCTGGTTCGGCTGCATTATCAGAGCATTCTGCCAGCCCCGGCCTTTTCAGAGTTAGGCCTAGATATTTTGGTTTTACAGCGCACCGTGTGGCGTTAGACGATCTGCTCCGCCGTCGGAGGTGGTTTGTGGAGGTTTCGGTGGCACGGCTTGTCTAGCGCGTGCTTGAGGCAGGAGGATGAGTTGAAATTTGAAGGAAAGGTTGCCATAATTACCGGCGCGGGAAGGAACGTCGGCGAAGCCATCGCGTGCTCGCTCGTAGCCGAAGGAGCTAAGGTAGCTCTCATAGACAATAGTCCCGAGAGGCTGAAGCGGGCTGTTGAAACGGCTTCGCAATCCGGTTTAGGGATTGCGAAGGGCTTCAGCTGCGATGTTTCGTCCTCCAAAGACGTTCAGCAGATGGTCAGCCAGGTCATTGAAACCTTCGGCGGCGTACATATGCTTGTCAACAACGTGGCGGTCACCGATCGCGGGGTAAATGTCCTTGATCTTGAAGAGAGCGAGTGGGACAGGGTTCTCAATATCACATTGAAGAGCCTTTTTCTTTGTACCAAGTATGCCGGACGCCAGATGGTTGCTCAGAACGAAGGCGGCGCTATTGTCAACATTGGCTCCACTTCAGGCTTCCACGCTCGCGGAAACGCCACCGCCTATTCTGCCGCCAAAGCAGCGGTTTTGCATGTGACCCGTTCCATAGCTTTGCAGTTGGGCCAGTTCAACATTCGGGTCAATTCTGTCAGTCCCAATAAAGTGGGTTCACCGGTGGGAATGGATGAAGAGCCCCCCGGCCGACCGCGAAAGAATGTCCTTGGGCGGGGAGCCGTTCCGGAGGACATTGCCAACGCGGTCCTCTTTCTCCTGAGCGACAAGGCGTCATTCGTCACGGGTATAGATGTTCTCGTCGACGGCGGGGCCACCGTGGCCATGGCGATGGACTAGCCGATAGGCTATTTTCGCGCATGTCACCAGCCGGTGTTTTACCTTGTCCAAACCTGGCTGTCGGCCTTCGCGACCTTTACAGTCGATACGAAGTTACTTCCCAGTAATACCCTTGGTTGCTCGTCTGATATTTTTTATTAATTCTGCGAATCGGCCTTGCTCATAACCTGGGGAAATTGGGTCTCACGTGTTTCTCAGTGACTTCACAGAAGGTTATCAGCCGGAAAATTAGGGGTCTGAACCAGTGAGTAGGTAGGCTTAAATTTGAGAGGAAATCGGCATTTCTTATGCCGGCGGACATTTGGAGCGACTCTTCTGTCGAGGAGGAAATTATGGAACTACGGATACGTAGAGACGTAAAGCTCCTGGTTCTGGTAGTAGCCTTCTTCAGCGTGGTTGCAGGTTTCTTTGCGGGGATGGCAGGAAACACGCAGGGCTGGTTGGGGGGAGTGCTCTACGTTGTTTTCGTTGCTGGCCCGTTATTTTTGATCGGCGTCGCGCTGCGCTCTTCCAGCACAGGAGTGGAGAGAACCACGGCCATTGTGGCACTGGCTTTTGCCCTTTACTGGTTCTCAGTCATCAGCGGTAACTGGCAGCAGTACTCAATTATTGAAAGA
>DAHVOF010000185.1 GCA_027318945.1 Actinomycetota bacterium
TATATACGGATTTCCGAGCTACTCCGTCTCGATCGGAGTTCAATACGGGGAGAATACGGTCGCGGCAGCAATTTGTAGCGTTCCCGACAACAGCCTTTACTGGGCAGGAATTGGTATCGGTGCATTCAAGGGTTCTGGTGAGATTCACGTCAGAAAGAAGGTTCCGATAGAAAATTCCCTCATCGCAACTGGCTTTGGCTACAGCGCCGTTCGTAGGGTCGCACAAGCGAAATATCTTGCACATATCATCGGAGAGGTAAGGGATATCAGGAGAGGTGGCGCAGCCTCACTCGACCTCTGCTATGTCGCCGAAGGACGGCTGGACGGCTACTACGAAACTGGGCTCTGGCCGTGGGACTACGCTGCCGCAACCCTACTAGTAAGGGAAGCTGGAGGTACCGTAGCTGGTCCCGACGGCCAAATTCCGACGCAGGACCTGACCGTCGCAGCATCTAATCCCGAATTGGCTTCATTCCTCCGAGAGAGGGCGCTTCCATTCCTTCCCCTTCCGGACAGCTAGGAAAATACAACCTCCAGCCTCTCTAAAGTCTTCTCAATGGCGATGAGATTCTTGACTGGAGCATCGATTAAACGTATCAGGCGGATGCTTTTTGCCGCCGAGTAATCGAAACATTCTGTCACCTCGGTAGCAACGCTTGGCAAACCCTCGTCCATCTCGCATAACCGATACCGCCAGATGTGACCGCCAAAATGTCGCCAGGCAATCAGCCTATTCTCTTCAAACTCCACAACAGTGTTAGTGATCCGGTAAGGAATCACCATTTTCATGCTCATGGCGAACTTGGCTGAAAGGTACAGACGCCCAGGACCATGAACCGTGCCACGAACAGTCCCGGAACCATCAATTTTCGAATGCATGGATGGATTCGCCAGAATATCGAAAATCTCTTTCGCACTCGCCGGAATAACCCGCGACGCACATACTGCCATGTGCTTGGAATCAAACATCATGCGAGGACCTCGCTCTATCGAATCACCGAGTAATCCAGAATAGGTCAACTTCTTGGCTTTTTCGGTTCAGTATCCTTCGATAGATAGCTGAATTCGCGTTCGAAATCTTTCACGTCGGCAAAGCCCTTGTATACGGACGCAAATCGAAGATATCCAACCTCATCCAAGTCTCGAAGATGATCGAGAACCAATTTCCCTACCTGCTGCGACGAAACCTCTGCACCCTCAGACCGAAGGGCATCTTCGACGTCAGCCGCCAGAGCATCGATTTCCTCATCGTCTACGGGCCTATTTTTCAAGGCGGATCTAATACCAGCCGCAATTTTCGAACGATCAAAAAGCTCCTTGTGCCCCGAGCGCTTGACCACTACAAGAGAAAGTTCCTCTATGCGCTCAAATGTCGTAAACCTGCCGCCGCAAGAAATGCAGGCACGCCTTCTTTTTATCGACCGACCATCCTCAGAGGTTCTCGAGTCGATCACTTTGTCTTCCACATCTCCACATACGGGACAGCGCAACTCAAGGCTCCACAATCGCAAAGAATTCGATACATTACGATCCTACAGCGGAAGCAAGAACTGCGTCCGGATAGTCAATCTCTAAACATGCTCAAATTTAGTGGGCTACGTATAGAACTGTACCGGGACGCAGCATCGTCCCTCCTTGGATCGCAATAATCTCCTTTGCGATAGAAGGAACTTGACTCGGACTGGTAGCCATTTTCGCCGCGATTGACCATGCAGAATCACCGGGCATTACAGTGAGCGTCGAAATCCCAGATCCTCGCCCGACGCCACTTGATGGCGCGCTCTGCACACGCTTCGCTGAGACGGAAACACCAATGGAATACGCTGAAAGCAGCAGAATCAGTAGCAGACCAGCAATAACGGTCAGTCGAAGCAGCCTGACAACTTTGAGCTCCCGATAGTTGCCGCTCCCTGCGCAACCTGGCCCACTAGCTCCATCGACAATCCGCAAGGCTCTCCTAGAATCCACCCGCCATTGCGAAGCTTTCTGTATGGCAACCACTCCCACGCCTCCAATGCTTGCCCGGAATGTCACGCGACTCCCATCGTACACGAACATGTGTTCGCTTCTCCCCCTTTTTCGAACATTTGTTTGTTTCAATTTATTGCTTGTGGTAACATCTCTCAAAGAATCACAGAGCAATAAATCAATAATGGATGACGGGTATGACATCGAAGGGGGAAAATGACAGGACCCAGAGCACTAGCCTTGACGCCGATCAGGCGATCGATCTTGGACTTCATCGTATCCCAGCAGCGTTTGAGAGGATTTCCGCCGTCAGTGAGAGAAATTGGGGAGGCAGTAGGTCTCGCTTCGTCCTCCTCAGTCCACGCGCAGCTAAAAGCGCTGCAGGAACTTGGTTACCTGAGGAAAGATCCAACCAAGCCGCGCAGCATTACTGTCAACTGGAGAGCTGATGACCGAGATGACTTTTCCACCGGCTCAGATACCGCTCAAGTACCAGTTATTGGTCGCGTAGCCGCTGGAAAAGGTGTCTACGCTGAACAGGAGATTGGTGACACTCTTACGCTTCCGAGGTCGCTAACCGGTAAAGGAGAGCTGTTCGCTCTAAGCGTGATTGGGGATTCTATGTCTGGGGATGCGATCCTTGATGGCGATATGGTAGTAGTCCGACGACAGCAGACTGTGGAGCCCAACCAGATAGCCGTCGTCGGAACTCCTGGTAATGAAGCAACGATAAAGCGACTCGCAACTAATGGCGGGTACGTAACCCTGATCCCCTCGAATCCAGCTTTCCAACCCATGGTGTTCCATGCGTCGGAGGTCACCATATTCGGCAGAGTGGTGTCCGTCCTGCGTTCCCTCTAGCGTCCCAGAGCAACCTTCATGGCCCCGAATACGGAGTTGATCTCCGATACATCGACATACTCGCTGCGCGTATGAGCGAGTAAGGGGTCTCCTGGCCCAAAATTAGTCGCAGGGATTCCTCTGCCTGCGAAGAATGCAACATCAGTCCAGCCGAGCTTCGCTCTCGGCGATCTCCCGGACGCAGCGAGCAAATCCGAGACAAACGGATGAACCAGGCTGGGAAGTGCGCCAGGCACACCCTCTTCCATTTCAACGACATCGTCGGGTTCGAGAAAATCTTCGAACAACGACGAGACAAACGAAAATGCCGACCGAACATCCTTGTCGGGGGCGAACCTATAGTTCAGTATCATCGTCGCTTTGTCCGGGACAACGTTGTTCGCAACACCGCCATCAACCTGAACTACCTGCAACGATTCTTGAAACTCCAGCCCGTCGATCATTGGGTTCAAAAGAGGCGCATTCGAAGCGCGGCCGATAAACGCTCCTAGACGATGG
>DAHVOF010000191.1 GCA_027318945.1 Actinomycetota bacterium
CGCTTGATCTGTGGCGACGTTGGTTTTGGCAAGACGGAGATAGCTATCAGGGCTGTTTTCAAAGCTGTTCAAGACGGGAAGCAGGCTGCCGTTCTGGTTCCCACGACCCTTTTGGCGCAGCAGCATTTTCAGACTTTTTCCGACCGCTTTTCCGGCTTTCCACTCCGCGTGGAGGTCATTTCACGTTTCCTGTCCCCGAGTCAAAGCAATGCGGTGCTTGAAAGGGTTGCGAGCGGGAAAGCGGATGTTGTGATCGGCACTCACAGGCTTCTAAGTCAAGATGTCTCTTTTTACGATCTAGGTCTTTTGGTTATTGACGAAGAGCAGCATTTCGGTGTCACTCACAAGGAGTCGATCAAGAAGGTGAAGGCAGGTATCGACGTTCTGACCTTGACCGCAACCCCGATTCCACGCACGCTCGAGATGTCGCTAGTAGGAATCCGCGATATGAGTTTGCTCACCACTCCGCCCCTAAAAAGACAACCGATCCTTACCTATGTAGGTGGGTACGACGAGCTGGCCGTATCTGAGGCCGTTCGTCGCGAGTTGATGCGTGAGGGCCAAGCCTTTTTTGTCCATAACAGGGTGTCGGACATCGATGCAACCGCTCAGCGGCTTTCACATCTGGTGCCTGAAGCCAAGATCTCCGTGGCGCATGGGCAGATGGACGAAAACTTGCTGGAACGAACGGTTGTTGACTTCTGGGAGGGGAGGTCGGACGTGTTGGTTTGCACCACGATCATCGAATCCGGGATCGACATGCCTTCCGTGAATACGCTAGTCATCGACCGGGCCGACCTTATGGGGCTAGGTCAATTACATCAGCTCAGGGGTAGGATCGGGCGTTCGGGGACCCGAGGATATGCCTACCTATTTCATCCCGCCGAAACCTCACTTAGTGAAGATGCCTATGAAAGGCTAAAGACCATAGGCGAGAACACCGAACTCGGTTCGGGAATTCGAATTGCAAAAAGGGATCTCGAAATTCGCGGTGCTGGCAGCATTTTGGGCGAGGATCAGTCTGGGCACATTGCAGCAGTGGGCTACGATCTGTATGTTCGCATGGTTGAGGAGGCCGTGAGGGAGCTGAAAGGAGAGTCTGAAGAGCTCCTTCCTGAAATCAAGATTGAGATTCCCGTGGGAGCTGTCATACCGGAGAGCTACATGTCCCGGACCGATGTCCGTCTGGAGGCATATCGGCGGCTGTCATTGTGCACGTCTGACGAGAATATTGATCTACTTGGTGTTGAATGGGCCGACCGGTTTGGTCCGCTTCCGGACGGAACTTTGGCGCTTCTTCGTCTTGCAAAGCTGAGAGTTCGCGCAATACGCGCCAACGTAAAAGAAGTGATCGTCGCAGGTCTCAGCAGGTCCTCTCTGGTGGCTCCATCGGTCAGATTGGCGCCGGTAGAACTTAAGGCGTCCCTTCAAATGAGGATGAATAGAGTATTTCCGAAAGGTATCTACAAGGGAGCTGACAAAGCTTTGGTGATACCGATCGCGAAGGGGTCAGATCCGATGCAGGCGGTGGAAAGGGTGTTTGACGAGTTGATCGATAGTTTGCCAGAGGGTTAAGAGGGTAGATCCCCGATGATCTAAGATGGCTGAATCAGAATGCGGCGCTCCCCACGGTAGTTTTGTGATTGCGGTTTACGAACGGTTGATTGGAAAGATTCTTTCCCACGCGCTAACTTGCGTAGGTTGGCCGGTACGTATTTAGGCCGTAATGTATCAGGGCACGGCTGGCATCTTTGGCGGAGTTGTAAGGGCGCAGGAGAATGAATTGCTCGGTGATTCCAAAGTGATTCGCCCCGCACATTTCAGTGGAGGACTTGATTTGAGACTGTGGAGAGTATTGGGACTTATAGGGGTGGGCGCAGCTTTGTCTGGTTGCGTGATATCCCCAACCGTGGCGGCGACCGTCAATGGGAAGGCCATCACATCAACGGCGCTCATATCGGAGGTCAAGGCAATTACCGCCAACAAGGCATTTGTGAAGCAGCTCGAAGCTTCTCAACAGGTATATGGGCACGGCAGAAATAGCAGCACCTACGATATGACCTTTGTTGACGAAGTGCTCAACAGGCGAATATCGATGGACATAATCGGGAATGAGGCACAAAAGCTGGGAATCAAGCTAACGGCGCAGGACATTGCCCTCGGTCGTGTTGACGCTGAACAAACGTTTGGAGGAGCTTCGGTTTTCGACCAGTTCTCCAAGCAGTATCAAGCGCAGCTCATCAAAGATTCGTCGATTCTGGATGCTGTTGAGGCGAGTCTTGTCCACGCGAATATCTCTCTCAATGCACTTCGCAAGTACTATTCCGCCCACTCCGTACAGTTTGACAACATCTGCTCATCGCAGATCCTGGTGAGCACTCAGGCGCAGGCAAATTCCTTGTACCAGCAACTTCAGCAAGGTGCCAATTTTGCGGCGCTTGCGAAAGCAAATTCTGGTGATCCCAACACCGCCCCTAATGGCGGAGCCGTCGGGTGTGGGACGTACGCTAATTATGTTTCAGCGTTGGGGAGTCAATATGCGGCGGTCGTCAAGCACATGGTCGCCAATTCCATTGCACCTCCCTCTCATCTGCCCACCGGATGGGCTATTATCCAGGTGACCTCTAGAAGCACGCTTCCATTCGATCAATTGACTCCACAGATCAGGGCTGCAATATTGGGAACTAAAGGCCAAAATGCGATTACCAACCTGCTCAGCAGCGGCGCGAAGCAGGCGTCAATCACAGTCAATTCACAATATGGCCACATCACGACATCTGGATCTGCTTCGGGAGTGGCTCCCCTTTCCGCTCCCGCCCCAGGGATTCTCAACTTCTTTACCCCTTCGGGAACTTGATTTGAGTGTTTGCTGGACTGATCTTCGGGATAAGGTAGGTGTCTAAGCTTCTGACGGCGAGGTGAGCAATGGGTCGGATAGTTGTCGCTGGTCTAGGAGCTGGCGAGGTGCCCGCCATCGATCCCCGAGTATGGCAAGTGCTCGACGAAGTTTCGCTTGTTGTTTTTCGTACGGAGGTGCATCCCGGCGCCTCGGCCGCACGCAAGGAAATTGCCGATAATAGGCCCGATGTCCCAATTGAGTCGATGGACCGTCTTTACGAACGAGCATCGAACTTCGACGAGCTTTATGAGGATATTGCCAGGGAAGTCGCTAATGCGGCTCATTCAGCTGTTGGAATCGTTCTTTACCTAGTTCCCGGCTCCCCGTTCATTGCAGAGAAGAGCGTTGATCTTCTTCGTGAGCGATTTGGGGAGTCTCTAGAGATATTGCCAGGCGTCTCGTTTCTGGAACTTGTTTGGTCGGCGCTGGGAATAGATCCCTTCGCTTCTGGCGTGACAATGATAGATGCTGTGGACTTCCCCTCCCGCGCGAAGCTGCAGAGGGGACCGTTCCTTCTAACCCAAGTATGGTCCAGGCAAGTACTTTCAGAGGTGAAGCTTTCCCTTGCCGATCCAAAAGGGGCACGGGCCATCGTGTTGCAGCGTTTGGGGACGCGTTCCGAGCATGTCGAGGATATTGCCTGGGATGATCTGGATAAGCTCGTGGATCCTGATCATCTGACGTGTATATACGTTGGTTGGATTCCAGCGGTGCCCGGTCCCTCTCTCGTGGAATTGTACGACATCATCGCGCGACTCAGGAACGAGTGCCCGTGGGATCGCGAGCAGACGCATCAGTCGCTGGTGGCGCATCTTCTCGAGGAGTGCTATGAGGTTATCGACGTCATAGAGAAAATGGCGGGCGAGGGTGACGAAGCGAAACTTGCCAACCTTTTCGAAGAGCTCAAAGGTGAGCTTGGCGACCTAATGGTGCAGGTTTATTTCCAATCCAATCTGGCTTCAGAAGACGGGCGGTTCGATCTATCTGAAGTTGCGGAAGCAGTAACAGCCAAGCTCATCCGGCGGCATCCACATGTATTTACGGAACTGGAAGTGAGCGGATCAGCTCAGGTCGTTTCGAATTGGGAAAAGATCAAACAGACCCAAGAGGGTCGGACCAGCGTGCTCGAAGGCATTCCCGAGGCTCTTCCTGCGCTGATGCTCGTGCCGAAACTTCTTCGAAAAGCGGCTGTGGTAGGCCTCGAGATTCCCGATTCCGAGGTGGCCCGCAGAGAAATTTCGACAATTTGGCTCGGTCTTTCTGCGCGTGTGGAATCCGGTGGAGTTGACTTGGCTTCAGAGTTCGGAGAGCTTCTCTGGTGGATTGCCAATCTTGCAAGGGAAGTTGGGATTGATCTCGAATCGGCTTTACGATCAAGGACGAATAAGTTTATCGAGGCGATCAAAGTGGTGGAGCGTGAAAAATACTGTTAATCTGTCAGCGTCTGCTTGAGGTCCTGCCAGACTCCCCAATGGGAGCTTTATAAAAGGAGTCAAAAAACGTGAGCATCATTGAATCGGTAGTCGGAAGAGAGGTGCTCGACTCTCGAGGCAACCCGACAGTTGAGGTGGAGGTTACACTTTCCACGGGAGAAACCGGCAGGGCCATCGTTCCTTCAGGCGCTTCTACCGGCGCTTATGAGGCGGTTGAGAAGCGTGACGGTGGGAGCCGGTACCTTGGCAAAGGGGTGCTGGGGGCGATTGAGCATGTCAACGTCACCATCGCAGAAGTCGTTGTGGGAATGGACGCTCTTGACCAAAGGCATGTGGACGCGTCCATGATCGCACTGGACGGAACGGAAAATAAAAGAAATCTTGGTGCGAATTCGATTCTTGGAGTGTCGCTAGCCGTAGCCAAGGCCGCTGCGGCATACTGCGACCTATCCCTGTTCAGATATATCGGCGGTGTGAACGCGTCGGTGCTTCCGGTTCCAATGATGAACGTGATAAATGGCGGGGTGCACGCAGACAATTCAATTGACTTTCAGGAGTTCATGATCATGCCAATAGGGGCTGCATCCTTTGCCGAGGCGCTTCGCTGGTGTTCTGAGACATACCATTCCCTCAAGAGCGTCCTTTCAAAAAGGGGATTGTCCACTTCAGTCGGCGACGAGGGAGGCTTCGCACCCAATCTTGCTCGCAACGAGGACGCCATAGCTGTTCTTCTGGAGGCCATCGAGGCGGCGGGCAGGGAGCCTGGGAGGGAGATCGCTATTACGCTCGACCCAGCTTCAACAGAGTTCTACAAAGACGGGAAGTATCGCTTGGCGGGAGAAAACAGGACTTTGGAGTCGGCGGAAATGGTGGATTATTGGGTTCAGCTTGCCAAGAAATACCCCATCGTGTCTCTCGAGGACGGTATGGCCGAGGACGACTGGGATGGATGGGCGCTGCTTACGGAGAAACTTGGAAAGTCGATCCAACTGGTAGGGGACGATATTTTTGTTACCAACGTGGCAAGGCTGACTCGTGGCATTCAGGCGAACGTTGGGAATTCCATATTGATAAAACTTAATCAGATAGGATCCCTTACTGAGACGATTGAGACGGTGTCGCTTGCTACGCGTAACGGCTATACCAATGTTATTTCTCATAGATCCGGAGAGACCGAGGACACGACGATTGCGGATCTTGCCGTAGCGACGAATGCTGGTCAAATCAAGACAGGTGCACCCGCGCGCTCCGATCGTGTGGCAAAATATAATCAGCTGCTCAGAATCGAAGAGAGTCTGGGGCAGAACGCCAAGTTCATGGGACTGGCGGCATTAGCCAGGAAGTAGTAGGAGAGGATTTGCTGAAACGCGGCAGAGTTGTGACCATTGTGCTCGCTCTGGTAGGTATCACAGTGTATCTACTCGCGGTCTTTCCGACTCGCTCTTACCTGATCCAGCGGAGCCAGGTGAATGGCACCGTTTCACAGGTCAAGTCCATGGAGAATTCGAATCAAGCCCTCCAAGGGAAAATTAATTCGATGAATTCGCCTTCGGAGATTGAAAGTATAGCCAGAAGCCAGTACGGGCTTGTCAAGCCTGGTGAAAAGGCATATGTCGTGCTGCCCCCGAGCTCGCCGACATCATCGACCACGATACCGGGTGCGGGGTCCGGGTAATAGCTTTTGCCTATCTAGTCGCGTGCCATTAAATTTGGTTCGGCTCAGGGCCGGTGTCGCGTGTCTGAGAGTTATCC
This sequence comes from Actinomycetota bacterium, assembly GCA_027318945.1. Lineage (GTDB taxonomy): Bacteria > Actinomycetota > Acidimicrobiia > Acidimicrobiales > Acidimicrobiaceae > SCQM01. The sequence goes on from DAHVOF010000191.1 coordinate 6,085, forward strand.
GAAATGGCTTGAATCGGAGTTCAGCACGGATTTGCAGGTCACGGAGCTTTACCGGTAGGTTGGAAGCCGATGAACATAGAATTTCAGTCCAGTGCAGGCAGTGGTGGCAGTTCTGATCGAACGTTAAAGGTGCTAACGCTGGCGACTCTGATCGCCACCTATCTGCTTATCGTCCTTGGGAGCACCGTGAGGGTGACCGAGTCTGGAATGGGATGCAAAGGATGGCCTCTATGTTCAGGCCAGATCGGTCCGATAGACAACTTTCATGCGATCATGGAGCAGTCTCACCGCTACCTGGCAACGATAGTGACAATACTGATCTGTGCTGTAGCTGTGGTGGTATGGCGTGCCGGACGAGACGCTTACTATCTCAGGAGCATGGCTGCAACAGGGGTTGGAGTGATCGTCCTGCAGATCATTCTCGGGGCAATCACAGTATTTACCAATAACGCGCCTGCAACGGTTGCGCTCCATTTAATCGTGGGCCTTCTCTTCCTTGCCATAGTTACTATGACTGCGGTCAGA
>DAHVOF010000197.1 GCA_027318945.1 Actinomycetota bacterium
AACTCCGGACTGAGTGTACGAATTCACCGGAATAGCCAGGTATTACTTATAAATTTGAAAAACTAGCCAAAAATAGCGCTCACCAGAGACGCCTGATGCACGATCAGCTTCCATGGCGCGCCTTCGCCACCCCTGTGAAAAACATTGAGGCTCGAAACTGATGGGCCTGTTCCCGCGCCAAGAATGTTTTCGACGCAAAATACAAGCCCGATGTCCCCCTCTATGCGTACATCGGTATCACTTAGCAAGAACTGCAGTCCTGCGCCAGCCTGAAACAGATTGAAAAAGGATCCTGACACTGATCCCCAACCTTTTAGGGTCGGCCACCCAGGATGAGTACATCGCACTTCGTCGGAATGTTCCCATAGATCGCTCATCCGATCGAGGCTCTGGGCCTCGAAACACGAGTAAAACTCGGCATTGGCCATAAGCACTTCGTCTAAAGTTTCAATGCAGACAATTCTATCTAGGCTCTAGGCTCTATCTAGGCCCGCAAATGCACCAACACTGCGCAGCGATCCCAGAAACGACAACCAGCCAACATCTGGTCATCGAGATGCGCTGTAGAATGCCTAGGCGCAATCCGAGCAAAGTCCTCCTCTAACCCTTCGCCTTTTTGCGATCGAGGAAGCTCTGCATCCGAAACTTTTTGTCGCTACTCTCGAAAAGTAGAGCTTGCGAGACAATGTCCAGGGTCGTAGTTGGCTGCCTATTCAACCCCAAGGACAATTTGGTAAGCTCAAGCGCGCGCCACGATCTTTTTGCAATATCGTCTATCATTCTCAAGGCGGCGTCCATTACCTCCTCGGCGGGATAAACATAGTCAACGAGACCTGCCGAAAGGGCAGTCGCGGCGTCAATAATCTCCCCGGTGTATAAAAGCCGCCTCGCCATAGCAATGCCGACAAGTTGAGAAAGGCGCCAGTTTCCTCCTGCGCCGGCAAGTATTCCCAGATTGAGTTCAGGTTGACCGAATCGAGATCGTGCTGACGCAATTCGAAAATCGCAGGCCATCGACAATTCACATCCTCCGCCAAGCGCGTATCCATCGATAACAGCAATCGTCGGCCAACGAAACCGCTCAAGTTTCTCGAAAAGACCCGCATTTATAGATCTCATGGCACTGTCGGCATCTCGATCAATCAACTCACTTATGTCCGCGCCTGACACGAACACATTTTCCACCATAGAGTACAGTACGAGCACCCGTGGCTCTTCGCGAACCGCGTCGTCGAGAACTGCATGGAGTTCATCGATCATTTGCTGATCGATAGCGTTACGCTTCTCTGGCTTGTCCAAACCTACGAGAATGGCGTTATCACGATAGGTCGTCCTGACAGTAGGCACAGACATCTCCTCGCTAGATCATGCTTCGATAAATTGGCTCAAAAACTTCGAAACAGCCTCGACGACCTCAGCCGTAGACTGTAGGTGCGGGGAATGCTTGGCTCCCTCGACTATCTGCCTTGTGACCTCGCCAGCGACGCCTCGTTCGATTAGGTCCAGCTGAGCAAGCGTGCCGTACTCATCCATGTCACCTTGGATGACAAGTATCGGCGCGTCAATTGTCGGAAGATACTCCTCAATATTCCAATCCCTGAATTCCGGCGACAACCAAACCCGGTTCCAGCCCCAGAACGTGGATTCGGCGTCGGCATGGTATTTTTCCATCTTCTCCGAAAGGTCGGTAGCGAGAAAAGTCTCCCTGGCAGCCGCTATACCAGCAATGGACTGGTCTTCCACAATTACGTGAGGAGCGATTAGGACCAAAGCGCTCACAGGATGCCCTGCTCCAGCATGTATCAGTGCTATGGAGCCTCCGTCACTGTGCCCCACCAAGATCGGTCTTTCGATCTTGAGTGCATCGAGCACCAGAGGAAGTACATCAAGACCCTCGCTGTGCATATATGTGACCGGCCGATCGTCCTTGACTGGAGTCGACTTTCCATATCCGGCTCGGGAATACACCAGCATCGCAGGGCCGCCGAGCTCAGCCCTTATCCGCTGGGGAATATCTCTCCAAAGTGCCGAGCTTCCTAAACCTTCATGCAAGAAGACAAGCGTGGGAAACTCTTTCCGATCCGGATCCGCGAAATAAAAATAGTATTCTAGCTCCGCCCCAGCAACGGATAAAAAACCAGCGTCCACGCTCACACCTATCTCATCGATGATAACGTTCAACATTTAAAGATACGGCCAAGGATCGGTTTGCAGGTAGCCGCACCAAGTTCAGAAGCTTCCGCTCCTACCACTCATAAAAACCCTTGCCTGATTTCTTCCCAAGATCACCACGGGCTACCATTTCCCGCAGGAGCTCCGGAGGTGCAAATCTCGGCCCTAATTTAGACTCGAGATACTCGGAAATGGCGAGTCGAATATCCAGACCCACGAGATCTGTGAGCTTCAGAGGACCCATCGGGTGCTTATACCCCAGCACCATGCCTCGGTCTATATCTTCAGGGGAGGCGACTCCCTCCTCAACCATGCGAATCGCCTCGATGCCCAGGATGATGCCCAGGCGGCTAGTGGCGAATCCCGGCGAATCGTGAACAAGGATAGACTCCTTGCCAAGCTTTCCCACAACTTCCCTAGCCAATTCAACTGTCGAAGCCGATGTTTCCTTGCCTGCGACAAGCTCAATGAGCGACGATCTCGGAACAGGATTAAAAAAATGCATTCCAATGAACTTTTCCGGGTGGGTGAGACCCGAAGCAAGAAGATCGACGGAAAGGGAACTGGTATTCGTGGCAACTAATTGGCAGTTGGGAAAGAAGCCTTCGACTGCGTTCAGCACGCCTGACTTAACCCCTGCATTCTCAAAAACAGTCTCTACCACGACTTGGGGGTTCAGCAAGCTGCCTGGAAACTCCAGGCCAACCTGCGTCGAAAAGCGTGCCATGACTTCTGCCAACG
>DAHVOF010000223.1 GCA_027318945.1 Actinomycetota bacterium
CGTTGCTGCGTCAGGCTTTCGCCCATTGCGCAATATTCCCCACTGCTGCCTCCCGTAGGAGTCTGGGCCGTGTCTCAGTCCCAGTGTGGCTGGTCGTCCTCTCAGACCAGCTACCCGTCGAAGCCTTGGTGAGCCGTTACCCCACCAACAAGCTGATAGGCCGCGAGCCCCTCCGAGAGCGAGAAATCATTTCCTCATCCCATCATGCGATGGTATGGGGATATCCGGTATTAGCACCGGTTTCCCGGTGTTATCCCAGTCTCTCGGGCAGGTTGCTCACGTGTTACGCACCCGTTCGCCACTAACTTTCGCTGGTGTTACCACCAACTAGGTCCGTTCGACTTGCATGTGTTAAGCACGCCGCCAGCGTTCGTCCTGAGCCAGGATCAAACTCTCCATCAAAATCGTTATCGCCCCATGGTATACACGCGGCAAGAACTCTTTAGCTTTCGAGCATCTAGCCGTATGGCTAGACCTGGCATCTAAATACAAGACGTTATGACGTTGTCCATCATTAGCCATTGTTTTAGTGCTATTTATAACTGAATTATAAGGGGCTACCTGGATATGATCCAGGTAAGCCTCGCACTGGCTTTTTGCTGTCTCTATTCCGTTTTCAAGGAGCTACGCGTTCCTGTTATGACCTTGGAACACCGGATCGACTCAGCCCGTGATTCAAGCCTATCGAACCTGATCTTCCAGAGCGCCTTTACGGCGCCTGGCCACATTGCAGGTCCAGCTCTCAAGAGGTGCTCACCCATGGGCGATAGCTCGCTCACAGATAAAAGCTCCACTTGGGATTTACCAATCTAATGCTCTGTGTGGGGAGATATGTCACTTTGTGGAAAGAAAAGTTGGGAAAGTTGGATGTGATTTCTCGGGGAAGAACCAGAAAATCAGCCGGGCAAAGCAAAAATAAACGTCCGACAAAAATTCTCCACTTTCAACGCCAATCCGATTTTCATCCCACATCTTCTGCGATAGTTCCGCGTGAAGGTAGCACCGGGTTCCAAAGAGAGTTCCGTTACTCTCAGCGTGAACTCACCAAAACCTCGTGCCATGCCAAGCAAACCGAGTAAACAAACTGGATATCACTCTGATGCAAACGTCTCGGTGTCTAATGCGGAATCTGCCTCGTCAGACTGGAAGCTCGGAAGCACAACCGTGAAACATGATCCGCCCCCCTCTTCGGATTTGACAGAAACCGATCCGTCATGTGCACTTACGACCGACTCAACCACAGATAAGCCAAGGCCAAACCCTCCGTGCTCAAATCCGCGATTATCGTCTACCTTATAAAATCGATCGAAAAGATGTTCCAACGATTCAAACTTTATGCCAGGACCGTTGTCTTCAACCTCGATAACGACGCGCTCATGACCGGATTCGTCTGGTGCCGAAACGGTCCCGACTCGAACTACAATTTTGGCCTCGACGGGAGTATGAAAAATTGCATTGTTGACTAGATTGCTCACTACCTGCCGAAGGTAGTCCTCATCGCCGAGCGTGTACACAGGTTTGAGCCAACTACCATGCTCGGAAAGGCCCAATGGCTCAAGCCGTATGTCTCTCGCCGGCTGAATGATCCTTGCGTCCTGGACATTGTCCGCAACAAGCCCAAGCACATCTACTCTGTCGAACCTCATTGGCTTCCGCTGATCTAGATTTGCAAGGAGTAGCAGCTCCTCAACAAGCCCGGACATCCTCTTCGACTCCTGCCAAATTCTCCTGGCCGAGCGTTCAGCAAGACTCTGATCACCTTCAATCCCCTTCTGGAGAAGTTCGGAATAGCCCAAGATGGATGTGAGCGGCGTCCTAAGCTCATGCCCCGCATCAGCGACGAACTGTCGCAACTGCTCTTGAGAAACCTTCGACTTCCTCTCGCTAGCCTGTACTTGACTAAATGCCTCTTGGATCTTTTCGAGCATCTCATTAAACGCTGTGCCGAGCTTCTGAACCTCCCTCGCAACTGGATCGGTGTCAATTCTTACCGATAAATCACCATCAGCAATCGCGTCTGCGGCCACCGCCATCTGATCCAGCGGACGCATGCCAAACCCAACCACCAAATACGTCATAGCCATGAGAATCAATAGGACAATCAGCCCGACCACGAGATCCAAGAACTTCAGATGCGCCATAGTGGAATTGAACTCGTCGAGAGATACCGCCACCATCACCGATCCGGCCCCACCGGGTAGCTGTGTCAGACCGGCTCGGAACCCAGCCGTACCGCCATTCGAGGGAAGTGAAAAATAGCTCTTTCCAGATGCGAGCGCCTCTGCGCGTGGCAAGGTCGGTATCGAAGGTTCTTTGACCGAACCGAGCTGACTATACCTTACAAATTCAACTTGACTCGTTGGACCATACACAACTATCAGCACAGGCGATGGGGCTTCGATTCCGGTCTGAGCTTGGCGATTTACTACTCCTCCCGGGCCAGGAAATCGTTGGGCGCGAGTTGCGAAACGTGAAGTGCTTGCAAGAACGCTGTTGATTTGCCTATCGACCCGCGATGATAAAAAGGACTGCATACTGACTATGCCGATTATGTCGGAAATGGCAAGACCTGCCACAACCAAAAGTGACACGCCCAATATGACGCG
>DAHVOF010000236.1 GCA_027318945.1 Actinomycetota bacterium
GTCCGACAAGAAACAAGCGCTTGCCGAGATCAATTCGGTCCGACGATGCGTTTCGCATACAGGGAGCATGCAGGTCCACAGCCTCTTCAACTGGCATTCAAGAAAGCTCTCTGCCGTCCCGCTTTACAATCGTGCCACTGAAATACTTGAGAAAGCGGCTAGCTACGAACTCGAGCTGCTCGGAAGCACAAGTGCACCGTCAATTCGTTTGGGTATCTCATAGTCATCGCGAAGCACGGTGGGCAAGATCCACTCAGGAGCGGATTGGAACGTGATTGGGCGAAGAAAACGTCTAATAGAAGTTGCGCCCACAGAAGTGTGAATCGACGTGGTGGCAGGCCAAGGACCGCCATGATTTTGGCCCCAGGAAACCATTACGCCTGTGGGATATCCATTAAAAATAAACCGGCCGACTTTGGTGCGGAGAGCCGCAACAATTGTGTTTACCATCTCCTTGTCTAGCAGCTCGGCATGCATCGTGGCCGTGAGCGACCCGGGTATCAGGCGTAGCCCTTCGACAAGGTCGTCGAGATCGGTATACCGAACCGCTACCTGGAGCGGGCCGAAAACTTCACCCATTATTGCGTCAGGCGCGTCGGAACATGACACACTAAGCAGAGTCGGGCGCTGCCACTCCATCTCCGCGTCAGGTTGCGGCGCAAGTTTGTGAATTCGTGAATCGGACTGCAACCGATGAACGCCATTGGAGAACGCCATCGATATTCCTGCGTTGAGGTATGGCTGTGCGTTCATGGCAGCGAACACGGAACTCATCGCCTCGACAACGGCGTCGCCATCTTCGCCTACTGGAATATAGACAGTTTGCGGCTTCGTGCAAAGCTGCCCATTGCTAGTGGTTCCGGATGCTGCGAGGCCACGTCCTATTTCGACGGCACGCGACTTAGCAGCCGATGGGAGAACGATAATCGGGTTGATGCTGCTCAACTCTCCATAAAACGGTATCGGATCTTCGCGGCTGCCAATTGCCGCCATAAGAGCTTTCCCGCCTACGAGAGAACCAGTAAATGCGACTGCTTTGATGGCCGGGTTCTGCACCAGATCAAGTCCAGCTTGTTGTCCGCTGACAAGTTGCAGCGACGAGTCTGGCAGCCCGGCTTTCGCCAAGGCAGCCGCCATAATATCCGCACACAATTGGGAAGTCAGCTGATGGGATGGATGCGCCTTGACAACGACCGGACAACCCGATGCAATAGCAGCGACGGTATCTCCTCCAGGCACCGAAAATGCTAGAGGGAAGTTACTAGCGCCGAATACTGCCACCGGACCGATTGGCACAAGGAAACGCCTCAAATCCGGCTGGTCACCCATTACGGTCTTGCGTGCGCTATCGCGCGTTACCTCCAGATAGCTGCCTTCCTCGAGAACCTCCGCAAAAAGGTCACATTGATACTCGGTTCGTGTCAACTCTGCGTTGAGCCGACCGTCTCCAAGCGCAGTTTCGGCGTCAGCCGTTCGTACAATGTCAGATCGGTGACCTTCAAGCGCCAATGCAACCGTTCGCAGGGCTGAAGCCCGTGCCAATCGGCCAACGTTATCGAGTTCGGGCGCAATGTCCAACGCACGATCACAGATACTTCCAACTCCCAACGAGTCGGTTTCTTCGATCAAGTCCGACGCCTCACTCATTGGTCGCCTGGACCGTCAGCCGACCCGTGACCGCTTAAGATTTTGGCCAGTGCGCGCTCAATGTGGGTCTTGCAAAGCTGAGCCGCGCGCTCCGTCTCAGCATTAGCTACAGCCTCAAGAAGAGCGAGGTGCTCACCGCGCTCATACTCCCAGGAAGCAGTGATCCCTCTCCAACCACTGACAGCAGCAAATTGAAGCTGGTCACGCATATCGTTGATGAGCGACTTCATAGTAAAATTAGGGCACCGCTCGTACAGCAATTCGTGAAAGTCACGATTCGACTGGCTCAAAGCTCCAAAATCCTGACGCGCACCGTGCCGCGACGCATTGTCCAGCAACTGGCGAGCTCGTCCAAGCAATTCAGTGTCAAAGAATGGCACCGCAAGACGCACGGCCTCCGGCTCTAACAACGCACGGACCCCATAAATCTCTTCTACAACCCGAGCATCAATTTTTGCAACCAGAACACCTCTTTTAGGTCCAGCAATAAGAAGGCCCTTGGCCTTCAAGCTTGACATGGCTTCGCGAACTGGGGTCTTTGACACATTGAGCTGCTCGGCAACTGCCCCTTCGCTCAGGTGATCGCCCGGAGCAAACACCCCTGAAAGAAGCGCCTCGCGAAGCGCGGAATATACCTGCTCGGCACGCGAGGCTCGATCTACGAGCGGCTCGATCTTAGCTACATTCATAGTTCCTTCCCTTGCTGATATATAGAGCGGAATCCAAACAGACGTGTGGCAGTACGATTGAATATCTTATGCAAATCATGCTCCGAAGCTTCAGCGAGTGCTTCGCGAATCGGATCGTGACACTGGTCGTAGGCGACACCTTGCCTGACATGGGGCCAGTCACTACCCCACATCAGACGGGAAGGCCCAAATTCCTGGAATAGCATTCCCACCAATGGCCACATGTCCACGAAAGGAAACTTCTCGACGGATAGCGCGTCAATAGCCGAAAGTTTCACGTGAACATTGTTTCGTGCTGCCAACTTAACGAGGACGGGACCGAACTCGCTTTGCAGCCCGGAATGACATCGTCCTAAATGGTCGACGATTATCACCAAGTCCGGATGAGCAGAAGCAATCTTGTCGACCAACCTAAGCTGCTCAACATCGACCAGGAAACCTACCGGCATTGCCAGCTCGGCGGCAGCCTCCCATACCAGGTGTGCCCTGGGCTCGCACAACCAATTTGCCGGATCGCTGCCAAGAGCAACTACGCGAAAACCAGCCGTAAGGGGATGAGAAGCCAATCTGCGCAGCTCGTTCACCGCGCCGCGCCGTGCGACCCCTATAGACGGCAGGACCCTGACACGCGATTCAATTGCCAAAGCACACTCATAAAGGTAGGCATGATCGTAACCGTATACTCGCGGTTGGATAAGGAGGACATCGCGGCCGGAAGCACCAGGAGTAGCAAAATAAGTGTCGATCGAAGCCTCGCTCAATGGCACAGGCAACCCGTCGTGAGGTCCGAACGGGTATTCCAAAACGTTGCTCGACCAAACGTGTGCATGAGCGTCAATAATTCTTGCGTCTTCTTTGGAGGCTTTCGATTCCACTGCGGATCTCCTCGACATCGCATCAATCCAGTTCGCGAAAGACGCTGTCGAGCCATTCTTGTTGGGCAACTCCCGCTGCCCCAGCTTGCAACGCCGTCGATGGGGGACGCAACATCCCACCTGAGACGACCTCTGCACCCCCGCGATAAACGGAAACTGGCCGCAATAACGCCTGCGGATCTTTGCGGAGATCACCGTCTAGAACTACTAAATCGGCGGACTTGCCGACTTGCAAGCTGCCGATTTCCGCATCGAGGCCTAGCGCCTCTGCCGGTTTTCCTGACACGAGGGAAATTAGCTCTTCGGCCGAAATATCGCATACAGATCGAGCCTCACACAGTGCGCTCGTAAAGGAGCCGACATTCGGTCCAAAACCGTCGCTGGTAAGGTACAGCCCCACGCCACGTGCTCTCAAAGGCTTCAGGAGCTCCCACCTGTTCGAAGGGACAATGCCATCATCTGTTTTCGAAACAACGACTCCGTCGGTGGTTTCAAATTCTCGAAACGCGCCCTCGATATTTAGATCTATCCATACCCCCTGACGAACCATAGCGTCGACGGTGTCGAAGTCCACCTCTATGGTTCCGGGCGTTGAGCCAAGCCAGTTGCAGTGGGCTACGATGTCAATGCCTGCGCGAACCGCCCTTGTGATGCCTTCGGTGGCGTTCGCATGTCCGATTACAGACTTTCCCAATCGATGAGCATCGTCAATTGCCGCATCCAGCTCGGCCTGGCTATATTGTGCGCGCCGCCTGTTGGATTTTGGTGTAATTGCTCCACCGGTAACCATTATCTTGATGAAGTCAGCGCCAGCGGCCACCGTTTTACGTACAGCCCGCACTATTTCAACGGCGCTATCGGCGGCAGTACCAAATGCTGGCCCATGTCCCGCGGTAGTCGTGATAGCGGGGCCAACGGCCAATATCCTCGGACCGGCAGCCAGACCCGCGTTGACGAGCGCAGCAACTCGCAATGCCAATCCGTCCTGCGACCCAGCGTCTAACACGGTTGTCACACCGCTTAGCAAGGCTGCAACTCCCGACGCGAGTCCCCAGGCTACAATCCCAACAGGATCGTTGCCCGTTGCTGCCCCGCCCTCGTTTCGGGATGCGCCAAGGCAGATATGAGTGTGTCCATCGATTAGACCCGGAATAACGGTTCGGCCAGTCAGATCCTTGAACGCAGATACCTGGTCAACCCTTGCTTCCCAGTCCCTCCAAGGTGCAATGGACTTGATCGCACCCCCATCAATTTCAATCGCGATATCTTCAGCGGCATTCGCGCCAGTCCCATCTATGAAAGTGCCGCATCGCAACAGAAGATTCTCATTCACCAAGGTCATCACTGTTCCCCGTCAATTGCACCAGAGAGGCTAGCAGCATCGTCAAGCACTCGCACAGGATTTCGACGAGGGCGAAGATGCTCTCCGCCGTCGAGTGGCACGATTGCACCCGTCATATAGCTGAAAGAGTCATACACGAGCGCGACTGCAGCGCGGGCTACCTCTACTGGTTCGCCAAAGCGGCCCATGGGAGTAGGACCTTGCGCTGGTGGCGCCTTTAACGTATCGGCATCCGAGATCGGCCCCAGGGAAAGCATGTTGACTGCAATCCCATCCGTTGCTAATTCCGCTGCCAGCTGACGCGTAAGACCAATGAGAGCAACTTTGCTCACACCATAGCCTCCCGTACCTACCGTGGGCACCAATCCCTGAATCGACCCAATTAACAGCACCCTTGGAGCTGAGGCGCGCTTCATAAGATCTGCAAAACGCTGAACGCAGATAAGCGCTCCCGTGACATTCACGTCAAGAATACGCCGCCAGACCCCAAGATCGATATTGATTAGGTCGGCCACCACATCAATTCGAGGAGTATGTGCGGTTACCGCCGCTGCATGAACCAAGTGATCAACATGATCGTATCGCGACGCCACAAGAGCCGCGGCTGACGCTACATCCTGCTCGTTGGTAATGTCGGCATTCATGGTCTCGGCAAACTCGCCATCAATTGGGAGGCTGTCGATTCCTACGACAATCGAACCTCGAGAGGTAAGTTCGCTTGCGATTCTCATTCCAATAGCGCTAGCGGCGCCCGTTACAACTGAGATTACCGAAACAGACATTATTCTGACGTCCGAAAGTTTATGACGTGGCGCCGGAGCTCGCCTTCGTACGCAAATAACGCTCCAAGTCCACCCGTGTGCACAAACACAATTAAATCATTTACACCTACAGGGCGCGATGCGAGATCTTCCAGCATGCCAGCAAGCCCTTTAGCTGTATAAACGGGATCTACGAGGAGTCCTTCCAACCTTGCGGCATCTCTGAGCGCAGCCCAGCTCTCCGCCCGACCGACACCATAGGCCGGTCCGCCAGACGCATGAATAACAAAGTCGGACTCTTCCGGGACTTCTTCGATACCTAACATCTCTGCCGCTGTTTCTACCGCGGCATGAAGCCGCTCAACCACCAAGCTCTGCGTCGGCCGCCAATCTAGCCCGATAACCTCCCAAGGTAATCCAAGAGCTCGTGTCCCGAGCATCAGACCGCCCAAGGCGGCGCCTTCGGAAGTGACATAGATTCTCGCCGGGTTTGCTGGAAGGGCCTTGAGCTGATCATATAATTCGGCCGCAGCTTCAACGTACGCGACTACCGACAAAGGATGGAGCGAGCTTTCTAAGACGTACGGATTTCGGCCGCTGCGACGCAACCGATCCGCCTCCTCATGCATCCTTTCGGCAGCTGAAGTCCTATCGCTGAACTTAGGATCCGAATCAATCCAGACAGTTTTGCCTCCGAACACTTCGTGGAGAAGCGCATTCCCGTTGGACCGTCCGTCACTGCGTGCCTGAAGGACTACCACGGCATCCATGCCAACTCGGTTGGCGGCAGCTACACACTGAACGGCATGGTTTGACTGCTCTCCGCCACCCCCGGCAACAAGAACATCGCACCCTTTGGAGACCGCGTCCCCAAGAATGAACTCCAACAAACGGGTCTTATTGCCACCAAGTCCAAGTCCCGTAAGATCATCACGCTTAACTAACAATTCGCCTACGCCAGCCCTCGCAGCGAGCCTAGGACACGACTGGATACCAGTGGGCAATATAGCCAATTGCTGGCGCGGCAGCAGCCCGATTCGATGGCGTAGTTCATCGGTGCTGAGCACTGCTCCGATCACAAATCACCTCCGTGGGCCCCGCTATGGGCAACTGCGGAGATCTCGACACGGAAATCCGGTCGGCCGAGCGCGCCGATACCCACAGTAGTCCGGCTTGGAAAGACGGAACCGGAACCCAGAAAAAACTCCCGGTAAACGGCGTCGACTGCGTCAATATCGGATATGTCGGTAAGGTATACAGTCGTAGAGACAACGTCGCGCCGAGACACCCCAGCGCTCTCGAGAGTGCGCTCAAGATTTTCGAGAACTTGGCGCGTTTGTTCTGTCACGTTCGCTCCAGAGGTAACGCCCTCTTTGTCGACAGGTACATGTCCAGACACGTAGACCCATTCGCCCGCGATGACCGCTGGACTATATGGCCGAGTCGAACTCCAGTTCTCAGGACTGCTCGTTCCCCTCATGAGCGGCTGTCCCCGGCTACCTTGCCGTTCTCATGAAACAGTCGGAGGGTATTCTCGTCAGGCGGGTATGTTCCACGCAACGGTGCGCCGCCTCGTATTCGGCTGAGCAGAAACTCCTCGACCTCCTCCATTTCGACGGCCTCTCTCGCCACCTCAGCCACCAGGTTCCTCGGAATGCACACCACCCCGTCAGTATCTCCAACGAGTACGTCACCTGGATAGATAGGTACACCCGCGCAGCCAATCGGCACATTTATATCCACTGCATGATGCAAAGAGAGGTTTATCATGGCAGAGCGGCTCTTGGCATACACCGGAAAACCCATGCGGGAAATAGGCCCTGCGTCTCTCACTGAGCCATCGCTCACCATCCCGGCCACACCTCGCTGCTGCAGCCGAGTCATCAAGATTTCACCAGATGCAGCGGAGCGGTCAATTCCCCTGCAATCCATTACGAGAACCGAGCCTGGCGGTGCCTGCTCAACAGCCGCGCGCTGAGGGTGGTCATAATCAGAGAAAGCCGAAAGAACATCGACATCCTCTCGCGCAGGAATATAACGCAGCGTGAAAGCCTCGCCTACCAGATTCTCACCGTATTGCCCCAGAGGTGAGAGACCGTGTAAGAAAGTATTGCGTAGTCCCCTCGAAAACAGGCGTGTTGAGAGGGTAGCAACGCTGACTCTACCGAGCATCCGTTTTATCTCGGGGTCGAGCCCTTCTTGCTGTGACATCATGAGTTACCTCCTAAAGGATATCTGTCATTGAGGCACAAGCGCACCAAGCGGAACCTGATCCAATCGTTGACCATCCCGAGCTGGAACATGTTCAGCAAACGTACCTAAAACGAACTTCCCCTTTGGAGACCTAATTGCAATATGTCAGACATCGGCCATGCCCGTGGCTCCGGGAAGTTCCTCAATAATTAAAGTAGTTATTACTTGAGATATTATATCTGAAATCTCATACCTCGTCAAGCGGCTGGGTCCGATTACGCCAAAACATACATGAAGAATTATTGTCTGCCAACTATTTGGTGGCAGATCCCAGCCCCAACCTATATGCCGCCATCCATTGCCAGATGAAAATACATTTTGGCATAGGCGGCTCGAGTGACCGTTAAGCGCACGGGTGCGAAACCCGCGCCTGCGCTTAACGCACTTCAACCCACGTGAAAAGCCAAATAACTCTTACAATCTGTTTTAAAGGGAGATAATTCGAATCGTAAGGAGTGCCAACCGAATTGATCGACACGGTTGTATAACCAATACTGTCACTCCAAGGACTGAATTAATACCATGAGCATCCGCCCGCGGTTGAATGCAGAGCCGGAACGAGAGGAGATTCGGTCCCGTCTGGAACGCCAGTGAGCCGGGCAAACCCTCGTTTACATTGCGAGCCTGTTCTGTATGTAGATCCTGATCAATAGAGAACCGCGAGAGCACGGCGGTGTATTTGTCGCTAAAGCACGCGGAAAAGAGCGCCACGCGAAGACAAATGCCCCCAGGAGCATTTTTGCCGCACGACTTTGTCCCCCCCCTTTTTTTTGGGGGGGGTCTCAACATGCGGGAGATCCCATTGCCGATCCATCGAAGCGCGAACTTTCCCAGTGCTTGGGTCGTCGGGAAATTCTTTTGCGTTAGGAATGGGGGAAGGTCAAGGCATACGATGCGCTGCATTCCTGTGCCGAGAGAGCAACGGGCAAATTAGCATTTTCCCCTTGGGATGCCGAGGCGAGACCGGGCTTGCGTTCATTAGATAACGGCAGTGTTCGTGTCAGATTCCATCTCCGAAGAAGTGCTCCGTTAACTTTGCTACCGCGCTATCCAGCTGACGGAGCCGCACACTTAAAACGCTTCACGACGCAAGTACGTCAATGCGTCATAACACTTAGATGGACCTCTAACTCTCCAACGTTCAAGAAGACTGATATTGGATTGGGTATACAAATCGATCTGGTAATTATCGCAACCGCAAAGGTGTCCGTCCGACCAGTCACTCCGACGCAGATCCAACTTAATATAATGCCGCCCATCTGGAAAACTTAGGTCGACTGAGCCGTCCTCGCACCTAGCTACGTTCAAGGCCCTAGCGGAGTGGCACTCGTAGCCATGAAAACGTAGTTTCCCGGCCTCCTTATAAAAACCACCTCCCGGAAACGCCTCCGTAACGACTGCACCTCCAACAAATGTCCCGGAAATCCCATTCTTACGGTCTTCTATCCATCGACTTAGCGTCCAACCCCCGAGAAGGAATTCGAATGTGTCAGCTATTTCCATTCCGAGTCATGCTAGTAGCTATTAAAAATCAGCCGCGAATCCATTGCCTCTATCCCCACGTCAGCGACGAGGACGCCAAATTCCGAATCAGGCCGCCCTACTACTCAGCTAAGCATCGCGGATCCTTGCGAGCAACCAGGAACCAAAAACCAACGCAACGTTAAAAACGCTGCGATCTCACAACAAGATTTGGTCTCGCTTGCCAAAACTTGAACACATGCAGACAAGGGGTAGTCAAACCGTCTCGTGACACAACCATTTGTGCACAGACATGAGCTTGAATTTCAGCGCTAATTTCCATCGTGCCCGTCAACCCTTGAACTGTAGGCACCCAAATCATGAATGCAATTCCCCAATACTGAACTTCCGCGTGCGGCGGAGGACGAAGGATGGCGACTCACCTGGTGAAACCAAGGCATGCCGAGCCACTCACAAAGAAACCCCATGTTGAAATTCAGAAGTCGTCGAGCATAGGCGGCTACTTTCCGCGCCAGGTGCCCATGTCAACTCAAATCTCGAGCTAGTTTGCAGCGCGACCAAGCTCCCCAAGCAGCTCATCGCCTTTCCGACGAGCCTGTCTGAGTGACGCATGCTTTATTTCCTCGTAGCCTCTAATATCCTCGGGCAGGCTGACAATTTGAGTAACCAGTCCGATATTTGTCGAATTCAAATTATCTAGCGCCGTCGCGACCAGGTCCGAGTACCACTTTGGAGCCTCACTCTCCTCACGGCGCAACTGAGAATGCGAAAAAGGATCAAGCCGCGTTGACCGCAAAAAACGCGCAGCCCTGAGAATGCGCAGCAGCCCTTTGAACCACGGTCCCAGCGCCATCTTTTGTCTCATACCCAGCGAGCGCAGCAACGGTGGGTGCAGGTGGTATGTCACCCTCACTGGCGCTTCGAACGTTGCAGCTACCTGCTTTTCGAACGACTCGGAAAGATATAGTCTCGCAACTTCATATTCATCCTTGTACGCCATCAATTTGTAAAGCTGGGCGGCCACAACTTTCGTAATCGAGAAGCTGGCAGGAAAAACATTGCTTTCTCTTTCACAGACTGCCGCAACA
>DAHVOF010000239.1 GCA_027318945.1 Actinomycetota bacterium
CCTGAAGGCCGTCCAGAAGCTCATCGACGTGCGGCTGATCCGTCCGCATAGGATGCAAAGCGGACGAGAAATCCAGCGGCTTCTCTCGTCGGCACAGCTCGTTTACCTTAGGCTTGAAGCCGAGGGAGTGCGGCTGCTGCCGCTCGCGGCGCGGCGCGAAGTGGCACGAGCCGTAGTTTCCAAGCCGGAAGTGCATTCCATCCCTGTCGCGGGCGGTTCGGCGCTCGTGATCGAGGTGGAACATGCGCGCCGGGAAGTCGAGCAGGAGCTGAAGCGGCTGCGTAAGGTGCAGACGATGGTCGTCTCAGATCCGGAGATCATGCGCGGCACGCCAGTCTTCAAAGGCACGCGCATCCCGGTCGAACTGGTGGCGGAGATGACCGCCGAGGGCGCTACCGTCGAGGAAATCATCGCCGGATACCCAGCGCTCAGCCGTGCGCAGGTGGAACTGGCCCCGCTCTACGTGGCGGCATTCCCCCGCCGTGGCCGCCCAGCGCAACGCCCCTGGGCAAAGAAGAAGCCAGTCCGCATCACCCGGCAGCGCCGCGCGGTGGCCTGAGCGTGGCAAAATTCCTCGTTGACGAGTGCCTGCATACTTCCCTGGTCGAGCTGGCCCATTCCGCCGGTCATGCGGCTGACCATGTGACCTACCTCGCGCTTGGAGGTGCGAAAGACTGGCAGTTGATGGATACGATCCTGGAGCGCGACTACACGTTTGTGACCAACAACCGGTTGGACTTCCTCGCGCTTTACAGCCGCGCTCCAGTCCATGCGGGTCTCGTCATCATCGTTCCCAACGTGACACCGCTGCAGCAGCGGGAACTCTTTCATGCTGCGCTTGACCACATCGGGCAAGGTGAAATCGTCAACGCCGTCCTTGAAGTGGAGTATCACCGCGGCCAGATCGAGTGCCGCGAATACCCGCTGCCGACGGAGTAACGCTGCTCTTATCAAGCGTGGCGTTCGTCCGGCGGATTCCATTCCCCCGTTCGTCGCCGGTTCAGCTTTTGCACGCAAATGCGCTCCAGAAGCTGGGCAGCGGACTCGAAATCGCGGCCTTCGCGGGCGGCGAGTTGGACTTTTCTGGGCGACTCTCTCGCCACGGAATGTATTAGTAGAATTGACAAATTCGACTGCGGCCATCGTCCGTCGCCGTTAATGCCCAATTTGCACACACCTCCAACAGGCGCTAAAATTCAAGCGAAATCCGCTCAAGCGAAATCAGCCAACAACGCAGAATATATTCCCATGGACAAAGGCGCACACTTCTATAAATGCGACTTTCAGGTGCATACCCCGCGCGATCTCAATTGGACGGGCGCTGATGCAACGTCCGACGCCGATCGCAGGGCTTATGCCGAAGAACTCATCCTCGCCTGTCGTCAGAAGGGCCTTGGTGCTCTTGCCGTCACTGACCACCATGATTTTGCTTTCTTCCCCTACATAAAGAGCGCAGCCCAGAATGAGCTTGATGACCAGGGGCAACCGGTTCTTGCTGGCAAGAGGATTGTCGTCTTCCCGGGTATGGAATTGACTCTCACCGCGCCGAACTGCCAGGCACTCTTGATCCTTGATGCCGATTTCCCCGAGAACCTTTTGCCGAGTGTGCTTACCGCACTTTCAATCACGCAGGCTCCCTCTACCGACACGAAAAACTTTCAGGTCACAAGAATTCCCCAGAACGTCGTTTCCGATCTCGCAGACCTCTACGAAAAACTCAACAGTCACGTCCATCTACGCGGCCGTTTTATCGTATTCCCGAATGTGAGCGAGGGCGGTAATTGCACCCTTCTTCGCTCAGGATTCGCGAATTTCTATAAGACGATGCCCTGCGTCGGAGGATATACGGACGGAGCGGTTTCGCAGTTTGGCAAAGGAAATCTGGCGATTGTATCCGGCCAAAACCGTGACTACGGATTCAAATCAATTGGACTCTTTCAGACATCTGACAATCGGCGGCGCGATCATGCGGACCTTGGAAAGTTTGCGACATGGGTAAAATGGTCCGAGCCTACTGCTGAAGCCTTGCGACAGGCGTGTCTCGCAAAAGAATCCCGACTCTCCCAAACAGAACCGACGCTTCCGAATCTGTGGATTGTCTCGATGAGCGTGTCGAATTCCAAATTCCTGGGCCGAATCGAAGTGGAATTCAACGAGCAAGGCAATGCCGTAATCGGCGGACGCGGTACCGGAAAGTCCACCATCCTCGAATACCTTCGTTGGGGTCTCTGCGACCAACCCGTAGACAATACCGGTTCCGACATCGCCCCCGTGCAGATGAGGCGAAAGAAGCTCATCGACGACACTCTGTTGAAACTCGATGGCGAGGTCATCGTCACTTTTGTCTTAAACGGGGTGACGCATATCGTCAAGCGCAATTCAAAAACCCATGAGATATTTCTTCGGATCGGCGGAGGCCAGTTCTTGCAGGTTACAGAGCAGCAGGTCCGTAATATCTTTCAGATGCAAGCTTACAGCCAAAAGCAACTGAGCAGTCTTGGCGTGCGCATTGAAGAATTGAAGCGATTTGTGGAACTGCCCATAAAGCAGGCCCTCGACAAGATTCGCTTCGATATTCGCAGCACCGAGGCTGCTCTGAGAAGCGCTTACAGCAATCTGATCCGTCAACGGGAGATCGAGGCGGAGATTAGAAAATATGATCTCGAAATCACTTCACAAACAGAACAGGTTACCACCCTTCGTGGCGCACTCAAGGGACTTTCTGATACCGACCAGGAGACCATCGGTAAGAAAGTCTTGTACGACAATGAAGAAGGCATAATTCAAGGCCTCGAAGATGAGTTGGATCGGGTCAAGGAACTCGTCGGTGCGCTACAGGCTAGCGTTCCTGAAGAGCAAAAAGAAGAGAGCACGCCGCCAGAAATCGAAAACTCAGACATCATCGAGGGAATTCGGGTAGCCTACGAAGCAAAGCTCCAGGAGGTGCGCGACCTCGTTACACGGCTTTCCGCTCTCTACAACGAAGAATCAATGAAAAATATCCTCGATGCCGTGACCCGATGGGATGCAGCGAAACAGGAGTTCGACGCGAAGTACCAAGCGGCGAAGGAAAGGGCCACAAGCAATCAACAGCAGTTGACGCAGATTCAAGATGCGGAAAAGCGGATCACGGAGCTTCGAAAGCAGCAAGCGACGAGCCGCAATGCTCTTAGGGATCTTGCCGATCCAGTGTCAGTCTATGCGGGTCTGCGCACTACATGGAATACGCTCCACACAGCGAAGGTCGACGCGCTCGGCGCGCAATGCAAAGCATTCTCCGCCTTGTCCGACGGCTTCATTATGGCTGAGATTCGCGATAGCCTAGATATCGACAGCCTCAAGCAGCGCGTGAAGACAACCTTTGCCGGGTTCAATATAAGAGAACAGAAGATCGACGATCTCTGTCAGCTCATCATTCGCGCCACAGACCCAATTACCGAATGGAATAATATTCTCGCTGAAT
The DNA here is from genome assembly GCA_027318945.1 of Actinomycetota bacterium. Lineage (GTDB taxonomy): Bacteria > Actinomycetota > Acidimicrobiia > Acidimicrobiales > Acidimicrobiaceae > SCQM01. Next base: position 3,464 of record DAHVOF010000239.1, read on the forward strand.
TCGAGGCCCTTGCCCTACATAATGCCGCAGGGGCCGACCCCCTCCCTTCCACCCCCAAAATCGATAGCTGCGGATTCATACAGAGCGAGAAAAGCAGGCTTGCCGCTGGCCTGACACCCGCTAAGTGGTTAGAACTCTCGGTGACGGAACTGGAGTTCAATCCCATTTTTCGGTATTGCACCAACAAGGATACGCATGAGTATATCGAGTTTGCCGATGCTTCTGCAGGACAGCAAGCGACCGCACTCCTTACGGTACTCCTGAATCAGCCCGGTGCTTCACTCATTATCGACCAACCGGAAGATGACGTTGATAGCAAGATGAGCCAAGAGATTGTTCAGAAGATGTGGACTGCGAAAACGCGGCGGCAGTTCATTTTTGCCAGCCACAATGCAAATCTCGTGGTGAATGGGGATGCCGAACTCGTAATCTGCTGCGACTACATTAAGGCAGGAGATCAAACTGGAGGTCAAATCAAAGCAATAGGCGCAATCGATAGCCCGACCATCAAAGACGAAATCACCGCTGTTACCGAAGGCGGGAAAGAGGCATTCAAGCTGCGAAAGGAGAAATACGGCTTTTAGTAATTGTAGGCTGGACTAAACTGTAGTTCTCGAATAAGCGACTCTTTCATGAACAAAAGGTACGGAATGCGCAGAGGAAGTCATGGTCAAGATCGATAATCGGCTCTTCATTGGGGCAGAAAATGATTGCCGGATGGGTACTGAACGGTTGCCGGTGGTCCATGCCTGCAAGTCCCCGTGCCATCAACAAGCCGTTGGGTATCGTGGCAGTCTGCCTAACAGCCACCCGAACTACCTCGTCCTGCAACGGGACGACGATCTCTATCTGAATATCATTGATCCGCCCGTGCCGCTATTCAAGGCCGAGACATTCGAGCGGTTTCTCGCCTTTGCCAGAACGAAGTACAATTCGGGCGCATCCTTGCTGATTCACTGCAATCAAGGCGAGTCTCGCGCGCCAAGCCTTGCTTTGTTGTTTCTGGCAAAGCACATCGGCGCGCTGCCGGATTCTTCCTACGAGGATGCCAAACGGGCATTTGAGCGCCTTTTCCCAACGTATCAGCCAGGCATCGGCATCCAACGGTTTCTCGCAGATAAATGGGCCGCTATTCAGTAGGATTCATTGACCCCGTCCACGCGGCGTTATGTGTCTTACCAGGGAGATGACGATACTCCGATGAACTTCCACCTCAGGAACATGAATAGGCTTGGCAATCAGTTCAGCATTTCCCTTCCACAGGACGAAGACGGATATCTTGGCAGGGAGTGCCCGGAGCGGGATTGCGAAGGATACTTCAAAATCACT
>DAHVOF010000240.1 GCA_027318945.1 Actinomycetota bacterium
GGTTGCGCGGTCCCGGAACTTTTGAACTGCTCCAACAAACCCTTACAAATGATCTCCGCAAAATTACACCTGGCCGTGCACAGTACACCCATCTTGTAGACCAAGCTACGGGATCCGTAATTGATGACATCATTCTCTGGTGGATTAAAGACGACATCTTTGATGTCATGCCGAACGCCTCCAACACCTCGAGGGTCCTCCGGGTCCTGCCTGGCACAGACATAACTCAAGAGAGGTCAATCATTGCAGTCCAGGGGCCCCAAGCTCGATCGATTGTGTCGCAGGTTGTGGCCGAGGCAGGAACCGTCCCTCACTTTGGCGTTGTCGAATCTAGCTACTTGGGCGAATCGATCATATTGGCCGGAACTGGCTATACGGGAGAGGACGGAATTGAACTCGCGATTCCGAACACGATAGCCTCGTTGTTTTGGAACAAGCTGCTGGACATTGGAATCACGCCAGCGGGGCTTGGAGCCAGGGATACGCTTCGCCTCGAAGCAGGACTTCCACTACATGGACATGAGTTAGGGGAGGGGATTACGCCGTTTCAAGCCGGCCTCGCTTGGGTTGTCGCTTTCAACAAACCTTCCTTTCGTGGAAGAGAAGCTCTGCTTGCCGAAAAGAATCGGGGAATCCAACGCAAGTTGGTAGGGCTCAAAGGACACACTCGTCAACCTCTGCGCCAAGATCAGGAAATAGCCGTAGATGAGAGGACGGTAGGCTTCACAACGTCCGGAAACTACTCGCCGGTATTGCAGGTCGGAATTGCAATGGGTTTTGTTGAACCTGAATGTGAAATTGGACAACACGTTCAAGTGCTGGGCAAAGGAAAGGCGATAAACGCTGAGATAGTCAGCTTGCCATTTGTCAAAAAGGTGAACTCGGGCCAAACGTTGCGCTCTGCAAAGCGTTCACGCCTATACGGAGGTTATACGCGTCGGTCATCGAAGTCTTAGGCGGTTACAGTTGTCAGGATTTATGCCACACACTAATAGCGAAATAAGAGAAATGCTGGACTTTCTCGGTCTCGAACAGGTCGACGATCTGTTCGATGCGATTCCAGCGTCATTGCGACTGGCCGCCGGAGGTCTCGATCTTCCCCAAGGCATTTCGGAAGCTGATCTTCTAATCCAAATGGAAGATCTTGCCAACAAGAACACCTCCGTCTCGAAAGACCTCGTATGCTTCGCCGGCGGCGGATCGTATGACCACTACACTGCGGCTTCTACTAAGACACTCGCATCGCGGTCTGAATTCGTAACTGCTTACACGCCCTACCAGCCTGAAGTCGCACAGGGAGTCCTGCAAGCCCTTTTCGAATATCAGACTATGGTCACCAGAATCTCCGGCCTCCCTATTTCGAACGCCTCCCTATACGACGGCGCATCAGCACTAGTCGAAGCCATAAACCTTTGTGTTGCTCAGAAAAAGAATCCCATCGTATGGATTAGTCAAGGGGTAAACCCGTCTTTCCGTCAGGTTGCCCGCACTTTCGCTGCCGGCACGGGGCATTCCATCATCGAGATTCCCATTTCCAATGGCGCGACAATCTGGCCATCCAATCCTAAAGATACGCCGGGAGTAATCGTGCTTGGATACCCCAACTACATCGGCGTAATCGAGAATATCCCCGAAATCGTGTCATTTGCCCAGTTGAATGACATAAAGGTGGTTTTTGTTTACGATTCAGTCGCTATGGCGCTTCTAAAGTCACCTGGCAGCGTCGGAGCAGACGTCGCTATCTCCGAAGGACAGCCCTTCGGCATCGGCCTCAACTTCGGCGGACCGTACGTGGGCCTTTTTTCGACCAAATCTGAGTATGTTCGACTGTTGCCAGGACGTTTGGTGGGCGAGACCTTGGATACAGAAGGTCGTAAAGGATACGTAACTACCCTCAGGGCCCGGGAGCAAGACATTCGTCGAGAGAAGGCGAGCTCCAATATCTGTACAAATCAAACCCTCATCGCCATTACCGCCGCGATACAACTGTCATGGCTTGGCAAAAAAGGAATGAGTGAGCTAGCCCAAAAGTGTTACTCAGGCACTGAGTACCTCAAATCTCTGTTGAAGAAATCGGACGTGGAATTCAAGTTGATATCGGACAGGCCCACCATCCGCGAGTTCGCCATACTTACCCCGCTTAATCCGGAACTAGTCGTGTCGAGGATGGTGGAAGAGGGTTTTCTCGCAGGTATTGCCTTAACGTCGGGATTCGAGGGATCAGACGTTCATGGATCGCTTCTCGTAAGCGTGACCGAGAAAAGGACGGCGAGTGAGATCGAAGAATACGTAATAGCCTTGGAAAGAGTGGTGAGTTAGATGGGGCAGGGATACCTACCTGGAGGACAGGCAACATCAATTCCGCTCATGGATGGCCATGCGGGGGAGCCAACGATCTTCGAGTTTTCGGTTCCCGGTAGATCTGCATCCTCCTTCCTCACCACTGGAGTACCGAGTGCAGATCCCTCATGCACCATACCGCCTAACCTTCTTCGCACTGACGATCTAGATCTTCCTGAAACGTCGGAGAGAGATCTGGTTGCCCATTTCACAAGACTTACTCATAGGCAATTTTCCGTTGATTTAGGTAGTTATCCGCTAGGTTCATGCACCATGAAGTACAATCCAAAATTTGCGGATGCCGTAGCTAGCCTGCCAGGACTCGCCAACATTCATCCAAGCCAACCAGCAGAAACCATCCAGGGATGGCTTGCACTAATGGCGACGGTCGAGCGTTGGCTATGCGAAATTACCGGAATGGCTGGCGCGACACTCCAACCAGCAGCTGGGGCACAAGGTGAACTGACGGGCTTGCTTATAATGAGAGCGTTTCACCAAGACAGAGGAAGACAGCGCAAAAAGGTCCTTATTCCGGACTCGGCTCACGGCACTAACCCTGCGTCGGTAACGCTCTCCGGATATACCCCCGTAACTGTTAGGTCCGGCAATGATGGCCTGGTGGACCTAGCTGCTTTGCAGTCCCTCCTGGA
>DAHVOF010000245.1 GCA_027318945.1 Actinomycetota bacterium
CTGATCTCTCCTAGCTATTATTACTATGACACGGGACTTTTTACGATCCCCAACTGCACCTCCGGAATGTGCTCATTCCACAACTCCGGTGGGGAACGCCTTGGACTCTTGAACATCACCAAAGCTCTGGCAGCGTCTGACGACGTCTTTTTCTACAACCTTGGCTACATGTTTTATGCCAATCAGAGTAAGTTTGGCCAGGACCCGATCCAGCAAACTGCTAGCGCTTATGGCTGGGGAAAACCAACCGGCATAGATCTTCCTGGTGAGGTGGCGGGACTGGTGGACTCGCCTGCAACGAGGGCTCTTCTTCACAAGGAGTATCCAAAGGCTTATCCTTACGACACCTGGTACACGGCCGATCAGCTTGAAATGGCATTCGGTCAGGGAGAGACACTGATAACACCGGTTCAGATGGCGAACGCATATGCAACATTTGCAAATGGGGGGACCAGATACCAACCTCAGGTGGCAAGTGGCATCGTCAGTCCATCCGGTAAGCTGGTGAAGAAATTCGCTCCGGTGGTCGAAGGGCATGTGACAATGTCGGCCGCTGACCGCGCGGCAATGCTCAGCGGATTTGAAGGTGCCGTTCAAAGCTCTATTGGAACCGCCGGAGGGACCTTTGTCGGCTTCCCTTTCAATAAGTTTCCCTTGGCAGGCAAGACGGGAACGGCTTCCATCACGGGTCAAGAGCCGAACTCGTGGTTTGTCGCTTTCGGACCTGTGCAAAAGCCCGAATATGTTGTGGCAGTAGTGATAAAAAACGGTGGATTTGGTGCGAGTGCGGCTGCACCCGTTGCCCGGCAGATATTTCAGTATTTGATGCAGCATCCAATTGGGGCTAGCACTTTTGGGGTTCCCCATCTTGCGCCCGGTGTCGCGAACACCGCAAACTATGGAGTTGGGCCGTCAAGCTCGGTAGCGACCACCACGACCACCACTACAACCGCGACACCTGGAGGATAGTCGCGGCTAGATCGGAAGCGGCAAGTTGCCGCCAGGTGTCTGGATATGACTGCAGTCAGGCTATTTTCTTGGTGCTTGTCAGCGACGACGGTTGCGTAGTGCCGCAAGATCTAGCAGCCGGGCTCAATTGCGGCTAAACTGGATACGAAATGCTGATCAAATGGCACGGCTTTGGCTGCATAATAGGGCTGCTACTCCTTGCGACGTATGCGTACGGACGCGAGAGTAGTGACTCTGTCCCTCATAACGAGCCTTTTTCAGCATCAGAAGGATCTCTCGAGCTTTTTCAAAGCTCGGTTTCTGAGTCGGCCAGCGTACAATCTGCTCACAGTATGGATCCGGGATCTATCTGGAGTTATGAACGATCCATTCCAGTGCGTGGGGCCGTCACGACAAGTTTTAGAAGGGTGATGCCGAATGGCAGAGAAGGACCTCTCGCACGATGGTGCGAGGGCTACTCAGGGTCCATCAGAGGACCAGGCAAAAAATACAAGCGCATCGAGCCAGAGAAGGCGGCGACACGGAGCCAGCCGAGGTCCTGGAAATCAGCAGTCTTCGTCGGCTGTAGCTGAAAAAGAGGGTTCGTCCAGCACAAATGGAGCTGACGAACCGGCAGCCTCGCGGAGGCAAAGTCGTCCTCCTAGAAGGAATACTCGCAGGCCTCAGCCGGAACCTGAGGTGCTTCAGGAGGAGCCGTCAGCGGTAGATGCTGCTCAACACTCCTCGGGTTATATCGGTAGGATTCGCTCATCCTTTAGTGGGGCGCAGCAGCCGAAAAAGGATGGAGTTCCGGCCGAGAAGAAGAAGCGCCTGGGAATCCACGGAACCAAAGAGCGCGAAGAGATTCTTTCAAAGGGACCGGTGCAGTACAGGGCGGAGGAGCTTATTTCCGATCTTGCTAGTGGCGAGGTCAAGCCTGCTAAGCGTGTACACCAGAGATTCGGCCGGCAGAGAAAAGGCCGGCCCGTGGGAAGGTACCTCATGTGTGTTCACGTGCACGAGGGGGTGACACAGATTGCGGTTCTTGAAGGACGTACGCTGATCGAGCATTATGTTTCCAAGTCGGAATCTGACCCCAATGCGATCGATGGAAACATTTACTTAGGCAGGGTAACCAATGTGCTCCCGGGGATGGAGGCTGCTTTCGTCGACATCGGAACACCCAAGAACGCAGTTCTATACCGGGGCGATGTCAGGTACGAACGCGAAGACCTTCTGGATGCAGACCAGAAGGCGGTACGAATCGAGCAGTTGCTCCGACCCAAGCAGACCGTCGTTTGTCAGGTTACGAAGAATCCTATTGGCACCAAAGGAGCGAGATTAACCCAGGAAGTTTCCCTACCTGGACGGTTTCTTGTACTAATTCCCAACTCCGATTCATATGGGATTTCCAAGAGGCTGCCTGACGAGGAGCGGAAGCGGCTGCGGAGGATTCTTGATGACATAAAGCCTGACGGATTTGGGCTGATAGTTAGGACGGCGGCAGAGGGGGCCTCGGTAGACGAGCTTGAGCGAGATACAGAGCACCTGATTGGGATGTGGAGGAGAATAGAGGAAAGGGCACGGGTAGCGCACGCCCCAGCCCTCCTTTACCAGGAGCCGCCCGTGGCGGTTCGAGTAATCCGTGAGGAGTTTAACCGAAATTACCGGGGGGTTATTATAGACGACCGCTCCCTTTACGAAGAAGTGTCTATGTACGTGTCGTCTATTTCTCCGGAGCTTGCCGACAGAGTTGAATTTTATGACACTGAGAGGCGTGCACTTCCTGTATTCGAGCAGTTTCACGTGCATGAGCAGTTGCACAAGGCGCTTGGTCGGAAGGTTTGGCTTCCGTCCGGCGGTTCGCTTGTTATAGATAGGGCCGAGGCTCTAACCGTCATAGATGTGAACACCGGCAAGAACGTGGGATCGCACTCCCTCGAGGAAACTATTCACAGGAATAATCTGGAAGCCGTGGAAGAGGTCGCACGTCAGTTGCGTCTCCGAGATATAGGGGGGATCATCGTCATTGACCTGATCGATATGATGATCAAGGCCAATCAAGAGGACGTAATGCGGGCTTTTCGCGATGCATTGGCACGGGACAAGACGAAGACACAGGTCTTCGACATGTCTGAACTTGGATTGGTAGAGATGACGAGGCAGCGTGTTTCCGAGGGGTTGGTAGAGTCTTTTTCCACGGTTTGTCCGACTTGTGAAGGAAGAGGCTTGATTTTTGACCCATCTCTGCTTTAGCGCGGGTACACTGTAACACCTATGTATGCGGTTATCACAACAGGTGGCAAGCAAGAAAAGGTTGCTCAGGGCCAAGTCGTCAAGGTTGAATTGCTCGGTGCCGATGAAGGAAGCGACGTTACTTTCAAACCCGTTCTCATCGTTGATGGAGAGAACGTTATAGCAGGCGGTTCCGAACTCAATGAAGCTTCGGTGACTGCACGGGTCGTTGGCATTTCCAAAGGGCCTAAAGTAGTTGGTTTCAAGTATCGTTCGAAGTCCCGGTACCGGCGTAAGTGGGGACATAGGCAAAAGTATTCGGTAGTTGAGATTACCGGAATTAACAAGTAGCTTTTGCTGCACGTTCCAGGACGCCGGTCAGAGGGTGAGCATTTTCAGCAGTACTCCAAGGAGAGTGTAGATGTCAAAGACAAAGGGTGGAGGATCGACTAGGAATGGCCGAGATTCTCATGCCCAAAGACTGGGCGTGAAGATCTTCGACGGAATGACCGTCAAAGCTGGAGCCATTCTGGTTCGCCAGCGCGGAACGAAGTTTCATCCTGGTTTCAATGTTGGCAGGGGAGGAGACGACACCCTATTTGCAACATCTGAGGGTAAGGTGAAGTTCGGAGACCGGAGAGGTCGACACGTAGTTGATGTTGTCAGCGAGGGCGCAGGCAGCTAGCTTATCGAGTCATATATTTAGTTCTAGATCAGATACCTATGTGACCTCGGAATATTCTGCGTAGCAGATGTTCCGAGGTCATTGAGTTTTGAGGCTACATGTCGAGTTTCGTAGATAGGGCGCAGATTCACGTAAAGGCCGGCGATGGCGGAGCTGGCTGCGTATCATTCCGTCGGGAGGCCCACGTGGACAAGGGCGGCCCGGATGGCGGGGACGGCGGCAATGGTGGAGACGTTTGGCTGAGGGCTTCGAACGATGTCACCTCGCTGTTCGTCTTTCGCGATTTTCCTCATCGCTCTGGGAAAAACGGTGCTCACGGTGCTGGTAAGAAAAAACATGGTATGACTGGCAAGGGGATCTTTGTGGAGGTGCCTGTAGGCACGGTAGTGAAGGATTTGAACGGCGACGTCGTTGTCGATCTTGACAAGGAGGGAGCGCTATGGCTTGCAGCGAAGGGCGGTCAAGGCGGCCGCGGGAATACGAGATTCCTCTCCAACTTCAAACGTGCTCCAGGCTTTGCGGAACAAGGGGAAGTGGGAGAGGAGTTCTGGTTCAACCTGGAACTCAAGCTTGCAGCCGACGTAGCGATTATAGGGTTCCCAAACGTTGGCAAATCGACCTTGATTTCAGTGTTATCTGCAGCTAAGCCGAAGATTGGTGACTATCCTTTCACCACTTTGGTGCCAAACCTTGGCGTAGTTCGAGTTGGCGGTGGGCAGGATTTTTCTGAATTCATCGTGGCGGATATACCTGGGTTGATCGAGGGCGCAAGCGAGGGCAAGGGACTAGGTCATGAATTTTTAAGGCATGTCGAAAGGGCAAGAGTACTGCTTGTGTTACTGGATTCTTCGACGACCTCTCCTGTGTCTCCAGAGGCCCAGCTGGATATATTGATTAGGGAACTCGGTGCGTACATGGAAGACCTTTTGAGTCGTCCCAGGCTGATTGTTGCGTCGAAAGTGGACAGTGCCGATCCCGACACCGTCGCCGTCTTGGTTGGGCAGAAGTTGGTTTCAATGTCCGTTTCCTCGACGACGGGCGAGGGAATCAAAGAGTTGGCTGCGGAGCTGGAGCAGTTGGTGAGGGCGGCGAAGCTGGAGGTTGTAGCGCCCACGGAAGATATTGTAATTCATCGTCCTGAATCGAGGAGCTTTCGAGTTGACAAAGATCCCGACGGAGTGTACAGGGTTGTTGGCAGGGCGGTCGAGAGGATCGTGTCGCTTTCAAATATCACATCGCCCGAGGCTATCGACTATATTCAATTTCGTCTAAAGAAACTTGGGGTTGACAAAGCACTGAGGCGCAGCGGGGTTCGCGATGGCGATGAGGTCAGGATAGCTGACTTCAGCTTTGACTACCGGGATAATACCTAGGAAGGAGACTCTGTTGCGATTAGTTGTTAAGCTAGGGTCCTCCTCGGTAACGGAATCTGACGGCTCCATTGCTACTTCAACGCTCAGGTCTGTCTCGTCGCAAATCGCTCAACTAAGAAGTGCCGGGCATTACGCTGTGGTCGTCAGCTCTGGCGCGATTGCTTCAGGACTCAACACGCTTGGCATGGCGAATCGTAGACCGTCGGACTTGGCCGTCCTTCAAGCAATTTCCGCAGTCGGCCAATCGCGACTGATGGCGGCATATAACCAGGCCTTTGGCGAATACGGGCTGATTGCTGGCCAGGTGTTGCTGACTCCGCTGGATTTTATCAACCGGCAGCAGTATCTCCACGCGCGGCAAACCCTTCAGAAGCTTCTTGATCTAGGGGTCGTGCCTGTGGTCAACGAAAACGATGCCGTAGCCGATGACGAAATCCGTTTTGGTGACAACGATCGCATTGCAGCGCTTGTAGCCAACCTTATTACTGCGGATCTGCTTGTATTGTTGACAGATCAGATGGGTGTCTACACTTCGGATCCACGTTTAGATTCTGCGGCCTCGCTTGTTGAAGAAATCGACGAGGTCTCTGAGGCGCTGAGAGAAGCGGCCGGGGGGCCTGGTACGGAACGTGGATCAGGAGGAATGGCTTCAAAACTCCAAGCAGCTTCAATTGCATCGTGGTCCGGCGTGGATGTATTGATTGCAAATGCCAGCAAAGATTCCGTTTTGGTCGAGGCATGCGAGAAGAAGCCCGGGCTGGGGACGGTAGTCAATAGAAGGCCGTCACGTCTCAGTGCGCGCAAGCTATGGATTGCATTCGCGAATCCTCCGGTGGGAAGGGTATACGTCGACGACGGTGCCAGGGAGGCGTTGGTGGAGAACTCGAAGTCGCTGCTCAGCGTTGGGGTCCAATCGGTACAGGGAAATTTCGCTGAAGATGATCCTCTGGAGATCTGCGATCTTAGTGGCAGGGTTGTCGCAAGAGGTCTTGCCAAGGTTGCGTCGGGCGATCTATTGGAGTCGATAAGCGGCCGATCTCTCGGCATCCAGGGCAGTTCGAGTATTCTGGTGCATAGGGACGATTTGGTTGTATTGGTTTAGTTGAGGTTCTTTTCTTTCGCAATGGCTCCTTATTTCATTTTCAAAGTAGGTACGGATGTCTAACGTGGATAGCGGATTCGCAACCCCCTTGGAGCCCACTCTGCTCGATCAGGCACGAAGGGTCAAGCTTGCAGCGCGGCAGCTTGCACTGGCCTCGACAGCTCAAAAAAACGAGGCATTGGAGCTTTGTGCAGTCCTTTTGAGTGAACGAGCTGATTCGATATTGGCAGCCAATGAAGTGGACGTGGCTTACGCACGCAGTGTGGCCACATCGGTACCCGTAATAGATCGGCTAGTTCTGAACCTGTCAAGGATCGATTCTATGGCCAAGGGGCTGAGAGATGTCGCCGCTCTCCCAGATCCGGTTGGCGAGATTACCGAAGGTTGGGTGCGGCCTAACGGACTTCATATACGTAAAGTCCGAGTCCCTCTTGGAGTTGTAGGGATTATTTATGAGAATCGCCCCAACGTAACCTCTGATGCGGCGGCGCTCTGTCTCAAGAGCGGGAATGCGGCATTTCTGAGAGGCTCGTCCGGTGCTATCAATTCCAATCTTGCAATTTCCGGTGTGTTGTCCGAGGGGTTGGCTAAGTCCGGACTCCCTTCGGCGGCGGTCATGCTAGTACGTGACACCTCACGTGAGTCGGCCAATAGTTTTATGAAGCTCAGGGGCTATATCGACTGCTTGATTCCGCGTGGCGGCCCATCACTTGTATCGGCGATAGTGGAGAACGCGACTGTGCCTTACGTTATAGATGGCGACGGCAACTGCCACATCTACGTGGATGAAACTGCGAATCTGGACCAGGCCGTTGAGATAATCGTCAATGCTAAAGTCCAGCGTCCTTCGGTATGCAACGCAGTTGAAACAATCCTGCTTCACGAGAGCGTGACTGAGAGTCTGCTGCCGCGGCTTGAAGACCGGATGCCCACGGTGGAGTTCAGGGCGGACGCACTTTCCCGGAGGTATCTCAAGAGTTCTGTCGCGGCTACAGAGGAAGACTATGCGAGTGAGTTCCTGGATCTGATACTTGCTGTCAAGAGCGTAGCTGGTTTAGACGAGGCCATCGAGCACATAGGGAAGTACGGTTCGGGGCACTCCGAGGCCATAATCACGAATGACTATTCCGCATCGAAGCGCTTTGTCGCTGAGGTTGACGCAGCCGCTGTACTTGTAAATGCCTCTACTCGCTTCGTTGACGGTGGAGAAGTCGGTTTTGGTGCTGAGATTGGGATTAGCACTCAAAAGCTTCATGCGAGGGGCCCTATGGGTCTAAGGGAGTTAACGACGGAGAAGTTCGTTATTGAAGGCGATGGTCAGGTACGAGTGTGAGTGATGGCATAGATAGCTTCAGGTTTGCCTCTTCTTCTCATGCGGGCGAACTGTTGTCGAAGGTTGGTTACCTGCCCAGCGCAGAGATATCCTCGGCGTTATTTCTGGCTGATCGACTGAAAAAACCTATCCTTGTGGAAGGTCCAGCAGGCACCGGTAAAACGGAGCTCGCAAAGAGCGCGGCGAAAGCCTTAGGGGCGCGGCTTATCAGGCTGCAGTGCCACGAAGGAATCGATGAGTCAAAGGCTCTGTATGAATGGAACTACAAGAAGCAGCTTCTTCATATCCAAGCCGACAAGAAGAGCGGGTCTTGGAAGGAAGTTGAATCTAGTATTTTTTCCGAGGAATTTCTGCTCGAAAGACCGCTCCTGCAGGCCATTCGAGCTCAGGACCAAGTGGTATTGCTTATAGACGAGGTGGATCGGGTGGAGATCGAGACGGAAGCTCTGCTCTTAGAGGTCTTGAGCGATTACCAGATTTCAATTCCTGAGCTTGGCACAGTCGTTGCGAATCAGATTCCGCTTGTTTTTCTGACTTCAAATAATACGAGAGAGTTATCGGAAGCACTAAAACGAAGGTGTCTTTTCTTATTTCTCGATTATCCGGATAGGGATAGAGAAATGGAGATAGTGCTTTCGAAGGTACCCGGCGTGTCAGAGACGCTCGCAGAGTCAGTAGTTACTTTCGTGGCGTCGTTGAGGGAGCTGGATTTGAAAAAACGCCCCAGTATTTCAGAGACGCTTGATTGGGCGATGACTCTTGTAAACCTCGGTTTGGAGGAGATAGACGAAGCTACGGCCAAATCTACGTTGAATGTGCTTCTAAAATACCGTGCCGATATCGCCAAGGCTTCGAAAAGCATTCTTTCGAGCTGAGTGAGTTTCGTGATCAAGCGGGTGATTGAATTCTCGGAAGCGCTTCGAAACGCTAAGGTGCCCGTGTCTCTCCTGGAAGTGCTTGATGCTTCCCAGGCACTCGCTATTTCAAACCTCCCGGATCGAGTGGAGGTCAAGTCGTTTCTTTCCGCCACTCTGGTTAAGGATCGCAGATATCAGAAGGTCTTTGACAGGTTGTTCGACGTTTATTTTTCTCCCAGTACCTACGACTTCCTTCTAGAGAACGATCACTCGACACTTGATCTTGAGCCTGACTTTGATGGAGTTTTTGACGATCTTAGCGACATGGAGCTCAAGGAGTCAGTGGCTGCAAGTTTGCTGCGAGGTGACCAAGGCGAGCTCGCAGGCGTGATCGCGTCAGCTGTTGCGCGCTTTGCGGGTATGGAGGCTGGTAGGCCGGTTGGTGGCATGTATTACGCATTCAAGACTCTTAGAGGGCTTGACCTTGAAGGTCTTAGAAACCTGCTGATTGATGCCAGGGTAGCTCAACTGGATCCCGGCGACTCTCTTGGAGTGAAGCTTGTCAACCATGATGTAGAGCGACTCCTGGAGATGGTCAGAAAGCTCGTCGATGATGACATTCGACGACGTCTTGTAAGCGACAGAGGCGCTGATGCAGTGGCACGAAGCCTGCGATCAACCCTTCCCGAGGACATTGATTTCATGCATGCGAATGTGGAGGATATCAACGAAATGCGGAGGGCACTCGTCCCCCTTGTCCGCAAACTTGCATCGAGGCTCGGCCGTCGCAGAAGAAGGAGGCATCGGGGGGCACTTGACTTTCGCAGGACGTTTAGGAGATCCATTGCCAACGGTGGCATACCGGCAGACCTTTTTTACCACAGGCCGGTGCCTGCGAAGCCAGAGATCATAGTTGTTGCTGATATTTCCGGCTCGGTGGCCTCGTTTGCCCGTTTCACACTTGCCATGGTATATGCCCTTTCTGAGCAATTTTCGAAGGTGCGCAGTTTTGTGTTCATCGACGAGATTGATGAAGTGACAAGCATTTTCGAAGGTTGCGACGATCTGGAGGATGCGCTAAGGATTGTCAGTTCAAAGGCGAAGGTAGTGTGGATGGACGGACATTCTGACTATGGCAGAGTTATTGAGAGTTTCGTGGTCAAATGGGGGGAGGAGATCACCCACAGGTCACCAGTCATGTTTTTGGGCGATGCGCGGAACAACTATCATCCGTCCAAAGCGCATTTTCTTGGAGAAATTCGGGCAAAGGCTCGAGCACTGTACTGGCTGAATCCGGAGCCGGCAGCGTACTGGGACACCGGCGATTCGATTATGTCCCATTACAGCTTGTATTGTGACTCTGTTGACGAGTGTCGGAACCTCAGACAGCTTCAGT
>DAHVOF010000251.1 GCA_027318945.1 Actinomycetota bacterium
CCGCGGATTCTCTCCCGGCGTGCTTCACCCGCGGGAGAACGCTCAAAGGCCAACGGACCGCAGATACTACGCCATGTACGCCTTCCGGCGGCAGCTTGGCGCGATGCATCGACGTTGCGCGCGCCAATCGGTCGCCTTTCAGCTTCATAGGACGAGAGCAACCTGGGCCCTCCCCAACCAGCTAGGGTCGCGGCAAGTTTCCACGATAGGTCTATCGCGTCGCCAACCCCGGTATTCATGCCCAATCCCCCAGTGGGAATTACGAGATGCGCTGCGTCCCCGGCGATAAATACCCGCTTTGTGGAGTAGCTGTCGGCAAGCATTAGTCGTTGCGTCCACTTGCCCAAATAGAGCAATTCGAACTCCACGGGCGCCCCTACCGTCCTCCTGAAAAGCTCGACCATCTCTGATCCGTCATTTACCACGGCATGAAGAGTGAGGTGAACTGTATCATCTTGAACGATAAGGAACGTCGACTTCTCATCCGCTACGTGATAGTGACGTCCTTTGCCGATCGGGATACTCTCATAAACGCCCGGTGCCCGGTACAGCGCCTGATGCATCTCGAGCATTGAATCCCCAGCGAGTTCGACTCGAAGTTGGTTTCTAACTGTGGAAGTGCCCCCATCGCAGCCGACTAGGTACTTGGACTTGATCGAGACCTCGTTACCTTCAAGGTCTCGCACTAATGCCACGACACCCTCTTCCTCTTCGACGAATGACTCGAGCTCGTGCCCAAAACGCACCGAAACCCCGCTGGTCCGTTCTGCCACTCGTTTGAGCAAAGGTTCAAGCGTGTACTGAGATATCAGCTGGTATGGTTCCAACGGCATGGATCCGTCGTTCCTCGCTAATCCTGCGGCTTTCAACTGATTGACCGAGGGGTAAGGATGGTGCGCTATAGGGGGATCCTGGAGGGTTCGGATCACAAATACATCCATTGGCAAGTTCTGCCCATAGCCAGCACTGCGCACCTCATCCGAAATGCCAAGGCGTCGAAATATCTCCATCGTTCTGGCATTACATCGCTCCATCTTGGGAAGGAACGCCGGTTTAGGGCGCTTGTCCACCAAGATGCAGTGCACGCCCCGCTGACCCAAATCTATGGCAAGTGTTAGGCCTACCGGACCTCCACCCGCGATAAGGACATCGGTCTCCAAGGAATTCATAGCTTGCTTATCACCTCTTAATTGCCTCGTAGACATTTGGCTCTAACAACTCGCCCTTGCTATCAGAATGTGATACAGTTGCTCTTATTATACGACAGCCAGGAGGTGGCTCGGTGTCAGTCTCGAAACCAGAGAGCAAGGGCGGCGTTCTCGCTGGCACCCAGAGGCGGGCAGGAGCTGAAAGTGCACGCCGAGTGCTCCAGCTCATGCTTTGCTTTAACCGCCAAAATCATACTTACACTGCACGCCAATTGGCGGAAGAGGTGGGTATACCTCTTCCGAGCGTACACCGCTATGTCGCGCTTCTCCGAGAAACCGGGGTGCTCATAGATCGTGGATCGGGAAAGTACAGCCTGTCTCCGCGCATGATCCCGCTAGCGCAAGCAGCGCGATCTGCAGAATCGCTTGTTGATTTCGCAGATCCGGTCATGAGAAGGCTCTCATCGGAAACGGGAGAGACCGTGATTCTCGTGAGGATGATCAACGACATGGCCACTTGCATTCACCGAATCGAATCGCCACGCCGGCTTCGGATCTCGTACGAGCCAGGACAGCTGGTACCCCTACTAGGCGGAGCTAGCTCACGGATACTTCTGGGCTCGATGTCGCCACAAGCTCGCAAGGCGCATCTGTCCAATTACCTGTATTTGGCGGACGGCGACCTGCGGCGCCTCGATCGAATAGAACAGGACATACAGCAAGCAGCCAGAAATGGCTGGGCAACCAGCTCGTCAGAGATAGACGAGGATGTTTGGGCAGCCGCGGCAGCAGTAAGGCATGGCCGGGAGGTCGTGGCAAGCTTGTCGGTACCGACGCCACTGTCACGGGTCGCACCTGAAATTCAGAAGAAACTGATCTCTCAGGTCGTGGTTGCCGCTGCAGAAATTAGCTCCCTAATCTCTGCTATACATTGATTCAATGGAGTGCCAAGAGGACTGCGGTTTGATCCTAAGACAATATTAAGGTTTTCTTCAGGCAAATTGCGACAACTCCCTCTAGCTTGACGTTGATTCCATCATGCCAGAATCGCGCAGTATGCCGAAGTGAAAATGGCCAAAGGAGAAGACCGTAGTGAAATGGTTTGGGCGGCTCATCAAAAGACGGTGGATCATTGTCACCGTCGCCGTTGTAATAGTGGTGATCGCAGGGGGCGTGATCTATTCGCAGAATAGTTCCAGCACAACACCCCAATATGAGACTGTTGCCGCCAGTCTTGGCAATATCAGCCAGTCGATTAGTATCTCTGGCACCATCGAACCCGTTACGGACTTGGAACTCAACTTCGGCAGCACGGGACTTGTGAACACGGTCAATGTTCAGCCCGGCCAATCAGTTAAGAGCGGCCAGGTTATGGCTACGCTTGACACGACTTCCCTCCAGGCACAAGTGACTCAGGCCCAAGCGACGCTTCTCTCTGACCAGGCTAAGCTCGCCTCAGACCAAGCAGGGCCCACCGCAAGCGTGCAACAGTCATCACAAGCGCAGATAGCAAGCGCACAGAACGCACTTGCGGCCGCTAAGCAGTCCCTGGCTGACACTCAGGCATCGAACCAGATCACTCTCACGCAGGCTGAAGTAGCAATAAATCAAGCTGCTAACACGCTCACCAACGATCAAACATCGCTTTTCAACGATCAAACTAGTTTCGCAACATATCAGAAATATGTCGTCCCATCAACAAATGAAACACTTACGCCAGTTCCTGTGCAGAGCTCCTCTACGGGGTACGATCAGGCGACCGCACAGGCGACTCTGCAAACAGACCAGGGTTACGTACCGATCGATCAACAGAGTCTTACGGCCGCACAACAGAATCAAGCAACATGCAACGGCTTAGCTGCTTGTAATTCCTATACTCAAGCATGGATTAGCGCCGACAACACCGCGATTTCGTCAGCTCAGTCAGCCATTGGCCAGGCCCAAAAAGTCATAGGAGACGCCGAAGCTGTTCAAAACGCGCAAAACAACCTAAGCGCAACACAAATAAAGATTACGCAGTCGCAAGACCAAGCCCAGCAGGCTATCACCTCTGCCCAAACTGCGCTTACCAACGCGCAGAATGCTGCCTCCATAGCCAGTCAACCGGCTACCTCCGCCCAGATAGATTCT
Organism: Actinomycetota bacterium; assembly: GCA_027318945.1. GTDB lineage: Bacteria > Actinomycetota > Acidimicrobiia > Acidimicrobiales > Acidimicrobiaceae > SCQM01. The sequence continues at coordinate 3,279 of DAHVOF010000251.1, forward strand.
GACAACGCGGCTATCGCCTCTGCCCAAGCTGCACTGGCAAATGCCCAAGAAGCTCTCGCCCAAGCCACAATTGTTGCACCTGTCGACGGTATTGTGGCACAGGTCAACATTTCAGCAGGTAAGACCACAACCACCTCGACTTCGTCGAACGGTGACATCGTGCTCGAAAGCGCCAGCTCCTTTGAAGTCACCGGCCAGGTGAGTGATACCCAAATTTCCGAAGTGCAACTGAATCAACAGGCTCTGATCACTCCGGCCGGGCAAACAAGCTCCCTTGCCGGGAAAGTGAGCCAGATCACCCCCATGGCGACCGTAACCCAAGGAGTCGCAACGTTCCCCGTAAATGTTCTCATAACCCAGCAATCTTCGAACCTCTATTCCGGCGCGTCCGCCACGGTGCAGATCATCGTCAAACAGGCCACCAATGTCCTGACAGTCCCCACCTCCGCAGTACATAGCATTGGCAGCCTGAGCTTTGTCAACGTCCTTCAAGGCGGCCAGTCAGTACGCAAGCTTGTTACCCTGGGCGCCTCCAGTGGCATTTACTCCGCAGTCACCTCAGGACTACAGCCAGGCGATCAGGTCATCGTCGCAAACAAGTCTGCAGCGCTACCATCTGCGAACAACAATTTCCGGGCGAATAGAGCTGCAGGAGTCGGAGGAGGATTCGGGGGCGGTAACTTCGTAGTCGGCGGCGCGGGCCGTGGTTAAAAGCGAGCGTCCTGACCCTTCTCAGGTTGAAAACCCCGGCGAACAGAATTTGCCCCCGGTCACCGGCGCTGACACGACTAAGCGGCTTGGCACACTGATTCCAAGTGCCAGCGCGACCTTGATAGAACTACAGGATGTATCAAAGATTTACAAAATGGGCGCGCTGGAAGTGAAGGCCTTGCAAGGCGTTGATCTTCACATCGCAGATGGAGAGTACGTTGCCATAATGGGTCAATCGGGATCTGGCAAGTCAACACTCATGCATATTCTCGGTTGTTTAGATACACCCACATCGGGTTCATATCGAATGGCGGGCGAAGACGTAGGCAAAATGGGAGAGTCGGAACTGGCGGATATACGGAACCGCAAGATCGGATTCGTATTTCAGCAATTCCACCTTCTTCCCAGGCTCCCTGCGTGGAAGAACGTAGAATTGCCTTTACTATACGCAGGCGAGCGCGACCATGCCAAAAGAAGACGTCGCGCCGAAGAAGCTCTCGCCTCCGTGGGATTGGGGGAAAGGACCAACCACCGCCCGACAGAGCTGTCCGGTGGACAGCAGCAACGGGTGGCCATTGCTCGCGCTCTCGTAACCGACCCCTCGATCATACTTGCCGACGAGCCAACCGGTAACCTTGCCTCTACCCAAGCAGATGAGATCATGGGCATATTTGAGACCCTTCATGAACAGGGACGCACCGTTGTGATCATAACCCACGAACCCGATATTGCCACCCGCGCCCGCCGACTCGTCAGGATTAGAGACGGGCAGGTTATAGATGATGAGGCACTCGTCAAATGAACTGGACTGAAACGATAAAGAGCGCCCTTGACAGCCTTGTGGAGCGCAGAACGAGATCACTGCTAACGATGCTGGGGATCCTTATCGGTATCGCTGCCGTAATCTTAACAGTAGGACTCGGAGAAGGCGCACAAAATAAGGTCACCAGCGCTATCTCCTCCCTAGGAACCAACTTGCTGATCATCACTCCCGGATCAGTGACTTCTGGCGGAGTTCGAGGGGGTCTCGGTTCATCGTCAAGCCTCACTTTGGCTGATGCCAACGCTCTTGCCTCATCTGTAGACTGCCCAGACATTTCGCAGGTCTCCGCAGTCCTGCAGCACGGGGCAGTACTCACAGCTGGCTCGTCCAACTGGACGGCTCCCGTTTCTGGCGTGTCGCCGAGCTATCTGAACATTAGGGATCGCCAAGTAGTAAGCGGTCAAGCCTTCACCCAAAAGGATCTGACCACCCATGCGAACGTCGCGCTAGTAGGAAGCACGGTGGTACAAAACCTGTTTGGGTTGTCTTCCCCTGTCGGACAAACCATGACTGTGGCAGGTGTTCCATTCACCATAGTTGGAGAACTCAATACGGCGGGTGCATCCGGAAGCACAAGCGAGGACAATACTGTCTTGGTCCCGATTACCACTGCGGAAGATCTCTGGGGAGCTACGGGACCTTACGCCAATAGCGTTTCCAACATACTCGTATCCGCCAAATCAGCATCATCTATGGGGGCCGCCTACCAGGAAGCAGACTCGCTGCTGCTGCAGAGGCACGGCGTTTCCAATCCAGCCAACGCAGATTTCACCATAACGCCCCAGACGAGCTTGTTATCTACCGCGAGCTCCGTGTCGAAGGCTCTTACGGTGTTGTTGGTCGGCATCGCGGCGATCGCGCTGGTCGTAGGCGGCATAGGTGTTATGAACATCATGCTCGTCTCGGTAACAGAACGAGTGAGAGAGATAGGCCTGAGAAAGGCTCTGGGTGCGACTCCGGGAGTCATACTCAGGCAATTCCTGATTGAGGCCACCGTCCTCGGGATTATGGGAGGGGTATTCGGCGTGGCAGTCGGAGTTATCGGCGCGGTTGTTTTGCCACATTTCATCGCGCAGCCCATAGCGATCTCGTCTCTCGCCATAGTTGGCTCGGTCGTGGTCGCGGGCGGCATAGGGCTCATATTTGGAGTGTATCCTGCTAGCAGGGCGGCACGATTGTCGCCGATTGACGCTCTCAGAAGCGAGTAGGTGGAAAGGTTTGAATCGATCCAAGGAAGTTGGTTAATATATATGCGCTTTACTGCGAAAATGCCGTTGACACTTACAAAAAGGGGAAGAATCGCATCCGTATTGACGCTCGCGTCGCTCTCAATCGGACTTGCGGCGTGCGGTTCAACGTCTGCAAGCCTCGCCAGCAGCAAGTCAGCGACTACGACAGGAGCTAGCTCAGTATCCCGTGCGGCCTACCGAAACTGCCTTACAGCGCACGGTTTCACGTTTCCCAGCTTCAACGCCAACTCCAAAGTTCCGCCATCCACGGTTCCGCAGTCAGTGAGGAACGCTGCGGTCGCAGCGTGCGCCAAATTGGGTCCCGGAGCCTCCGGTGGCGCACCCGGCTTCACGCTGTCTAAGAATCAGCAACAGGCGCTTGCCGCATATACGGCCTGTCTCAAATCCCACGGGGTTACAGTAGCCAGCACCGCCCAATCGGGCGGATTCCGGGCAGTTAGCAAATCACCGGGCTTCAACAGCGCTGCCAAGGCTTGCGCAAGCCTGAGACCCAAGTTTGGAGGCGCTGGCGGGCGTGGCGGTCCTCAAACTTTTTCAACTCAGCATTCGTCCACCACGACGGCTGGCTAGGTTCGGATCGTTGATCCAGACGAAGAGCATGCGTTAACTTAGGACGGCGTTGCCACTCAAAGAATTTTTATTTCCATTTTTCATGGAATTGTGGCAGGATCTTCTAGACGGATGATCCGGCGCCACAGCCGCGCCTAATAGTCCATACATGGAAATTAAAAGAGCTCGGGGTACAGCTCTTCGCGCAAGGAGGCGCCATGCTGGTCTTGACAAGACGAGTAAACGAAAGCATTGTAATCGGAAACGACATCGTGGTCACGGTTCTCGAAATTCAACGCGATTCAATCCGCTTGGGTATAAAAGCGCCACATGACGTAGAGGTAAACCGAGAAGAGATCTTCCGTCTGCTGTCAGAAAAAACAAAAGATCCCGCTTCCATCGCCGCCGAAATTTCCCAAGAACTGCTAGACCCAGGTGATAAGTTCATCGAGGAAAAGGCCGAAGCCGGAGCTTGATCGGCTTTGCGTTCGCTTGGAGGAGCAGCCCGTAACCGATTTTGAGTTCCAGCAAGGGATTAAGCGCAGTTTCCCGCTCGTTTCTCCAAGCGTGAATTCTCTCAACATAATCAAGTGTTGCGTGGTCTGAGATGCCCGAAAGCAAGAGCTTGGAACGGTGGTTGTTCACGATAGTGCCGGCATTAGCTCCATAAATTGCGCTGAGCTGAGCAAGATCTTGAAATACAGACACCAATACGAGACCGTAGCCGCCACAAGTTGACGCGATCTTGCCGAGATCAGAGATTGGCGCAATGTTAGCAATCTCGTCTAATAAGAAAAGAATCTTGGGATTGGCGGCGGAGGAATATGCGATTTCAAAAACCCTCCTCAGAAACACTTCGTAAACCCCATAAAACCTTTCCGCCTTGAAAAGCGGCGAGCAAATGTAAAGGGTGCAGGAATCATTTCGGTCTAGCATCCGCGGCAGGTCTATGCCGTCAATGCTGAGAAGACTGCTGACTAGCGGATCGTTATACGGCTCCATCAGCGAAAAAAGTGTTGCTACCACAGACGATACAGCTCTCTCGTCCAGACGCGTTACTGCGTCCAGGGCAGATCTAGCTTCGTAGTGCCCTGCCTCAGAAAGCGCATCGAAAGCGCCCTCAAAGTCCTGGACCTCAACCCATCTGACCATCTCTGCAAGGGAAGCTCCGAGCTCTTTGGCGGCAAGGAGCAGCGGAGCCAGCATCTTCGACGCCAGCCTGCTCCAAAACTCGATTTCCGGGTTCGTGGCTCGCGAAACAGCGCAAAGGGAATCGCTAATTTCCTTGGCGCTTCGAAGATCGTCGACCAACGAGAAAAGATTCCAAGAACTACTATCAGGATCGGATAGATCAAAAATCCGGGTTTCACCCATTTTCCCCCTTGCGGGGGAGCTCCGGGCATAAAGGTCCCTCTTGATACTTGTAACTACGGCTGGACCAGCAAATTCGCATAGCAGGGGCAGCGCAAGGGTAAGCGTTTTTCCGGAGCGCGTCGGACCGAACACCAGCAGCGAATCTGACGGCGCCAAGTATTTGTGCCCAGTAATCGTGGTGCCTAACCTCATAACTCCCCGTCTTTTACCTTGCCGCAGAAGATTTAGAAGTAACGAGACGCAACCCACGCCAAGGATCGCGCTGTCCCCATATCCGTGCTTTTTGGCACCTCGACCTGAGCCATGACTGCCTCGTTCGCTCCAATAAATTACTGCAAGCAAGATCGCGACGATTAGAGATGCCTCCGACATCGCGCTAAGAATTCATATTCTTGTCGGTGTCGAACATCGACCGCTCGGCGGGAGATAGCATGATATCGACAAGGTACGACCGCTCCGAAACCTTCCAGAAACTTTGGCCTCTTGCGAGTGTGGACACCAAGCTAACCTCCCGTTCCGAAAGCTTGAGGAGCGCGCCAAGGCGTCTAGCGGAACTTGGATCCAAGCGGAATACCACAAAGGTCTGAGAATCGCTAACCAGGCCACTGGCCACCTTCTCGCTGACACTCCCAGCCTCGCCAGAGGCAAAGAGGTCCTCCGTGCGGTGCACCACCGCAATGTTCGAAATTCCGTAGCCTCTCGCAAGCTTCCAGTAGGACCTGAAAAAGCCGATGCACCCGGGACTGGCAAGAGCCAGCCAAGCCTCGTCGAGTGCAATTAGATAGCGCCTGGATGAGTTGGTTAGCTGCTTCGAAAGCATCGACATGAAGATAGGCAAACCGACTCGCATTGCCTCCGGCCTAAACGCCCGGAATAGGTCTACATGCATGAATTTATTCACGAGAAAGCTGCAGCCGGAGGTTGTCTTGCGACCGTCCACTATGCCTACCAGATCGCCAAACAGATAGCGTCTTAGTTCCAGAGCCAACTGGCCGGCCGAGTTCGACGCCTCAAGGCCAAAGCCTCCGAATCCTTCATACTCGCGGTGCCTCATGTTCATCAGCATCTCGTATATGTCAAACATGTCAAGCTCGCCGCACGCTCTCTCGGCTTCGATCAGTGACTCGTCCAAAACGAATGACTCCAACGGCGATAACTCCCGTTGAAGGGCTGCACCAAACGTGAGAACAAGGTTGTCAAGCCTGTCAGCATGCGCTCGGGAGGCCGGCCAAGAGCCAGGAACGCAAGACAGCGGATTCAGCCCGGCACCCGGCCCATTTCCAAATGAAAAAGTCGACCCACCGGACATGCGTGCAAGAGCCTGGTATTCCCCTTTTGGATCCATGACGCACGCACAAAAACCGTGTTGGAGATGACGGGATAAGAGCGCCTTGACAAATGCGCTCTTTCCGAAACCGATCTGCCCAAACACGATGATGTTAGGGTTGTTGAGCATCCCCGATAAATAAAGCTCGAATGGGTTGAACAGAAACGGCGTAGAGCATTGTTCGCGTCCAATAAACACCGACCCGCACCTTAGCGGGTGAGAAAATATGCCTGGATAGATAGCGCCCACTTCTTTGGAACTGATCCAATATTCCACGGAATCCCCTAAACCGATGCTCCAAAAAGCTCTCGATAGGCCTGCTGCTGCTTTCCGTACACGCACTCAAGCACTAGTCCGCTCTTCTCGGCCTTTGCGGCCGCAGCTTTTGCCGCTTCCTTCAACTCAGCCAAACTCCCCGCAAACACGGCCACGTGACCGATTACCGAGAACATCACGTACCCCAAGTCCAAATCGACCTCCTGGACTTCGAGAGATGAGATAACCCTGGCTTCAGA
>DAHVOF010000036.1 GCA_027318945.1 Actinomycetota bacterium
ATCTATCCGGTACCGAAAAAGAGACGCAGCTTGTAAGCCATTTATCTGCCTGCGCAACATGTCCTCCGCTTTATGCTGCACTCGTCGGAGTGAGGGGGACACTTTCTGGGATGCGTGATCCTGACACAGTCATTCCTCCCAATGTGATGGAAAGGGCGAGGGAAGCCGCCAACCGTGCCACACCTGGCAAAGGTTGATCCTTCCAAGGTGCGCGACACCGTGTGCGTTTTGTTTGACCTACGACTACACGATTCTTCTTCGTTCCACGTGCAAGGCTCAGGGTAGTTTTGTTGACGGGTTGCATGTGCGATTTTGAACGTGATTCCGTCACAAGTTTCCGCGGCTAACCTGATTGTTGAGCCGCACTTGAATGCGATTCGCCATTTCTGAGCGTGGGAGATTCGACGGAAATGCCGATCAAAGTTGGCACCGACATCATGGACATAGAAAGATTTCGCCAAGTCTTGGAGCGACGGCCTCGCCTGAAAGACAAGATATTTACGGTAGGCGAGGTCGCTTATTGCGAAGCCAAAGCTGACCCAGCGCCACATTTCGCTGCGCGGTTTTGTGCCAAAGAGGCATTTGCGAAGGCGCTAGGGACCGGGGTGAGCAAATTTTCGATGTTCGAAGTTGAGGTCGTTAATACAAAGCAGGGCAAGCCGGAGCTGGAGCTTTATGGACGAGCTCGGACCGCCGCGGTTGGTGCATGGGTGAGAGACTTGGATCTGTCGATATCGCATAGCAACTTCGTTGCCATTGCGGTCGTGGTGCTAGAGACTGGGGAGAATTAAAGTCATGCTTCCCATCTACCGACAAGAGGATATTGAGGCATTCGATCGCTCTCTTTCGGCGGGCGGGTTGCTCGAGGAGGCGATTTCGCGAGCTGGATTTTCTGTATTCAGCCTTGCTCGCCAGCTTCTCGGAGGTATGTACGGCAAGAGAGTTGCCGTCATTTTCGGCCCAGGCAACAATGGGAGGGATGCTCTCGTGGCAGCCCGTCACATGCGGTCAGTTGGGGCCGTCGTTAGCGAGCTACGTTACGGTTCAGACGAATACTTTCAACGTTCGAGCTTTGCTGGAGTGGATCTGGTAGTAGACGGTTGCTTTGGCGTCGGGCTTAGCCGAGCGTTCAGTCCTCCTCCGTTGGACAAGCAAACGCCTGTGCTCGCAGTCGACATACCGTCGGGTCTTGATGGAAGCCGCGGTTCGATAGTGGGCGCTGCCATGCATGCCACGGCAACGTTGAATCTTTCCGGACTCAAGACGGGCGCGGTAATTTCAGACGGTCCGGAACATTGCGGAGATCTCTACTTGAGCGAGCTCGGTCTTGGTGAAGTTGGTCCGCCTCGCATGAAAGAGTTTCTCGTCGAAGATAGCGATTTGGCAACGATTGCATTCGGACGTTCGCGCAAAGATCACAAATGGAGCCACTCCGTGGCGGTTATAGCTGGCTCGCCCGGCATGGATGGAGCAGCCCACTTAGCGTGCACATCCGGCTACTACGTAGGTGCGGGCATAGTGCATCTCTATACCGATACGTCTGGCAGGCAAGGCGATTATGGAATAGAGACCGTGGTTCACTCGGTCGATCTCGCAATTCTGAATGACGAGTCGTTGCGTGATTTTTTTGGCGGGCTCGCGAAGCGGTTCAAGTCGCTCGTGATCGGGCCGGGGCTTGGTCTAGGGAGCGAGGTCAGGCGTGTTGTCGAGGCTGCCATTCGCTGCAAGGTGAGGACCGTGATTGATGCGGACGCAATAACGTCGATCCCTTCTACCGATTGGCTTTCAGAGCTTGTTGACGTCAGTCATCCAGGGGTTATTCTCACCCCTCACCGAGGAGAGCTAATGGCGCTTCTGAATCGCTCGGGGAACTCAGATCTGAAGGACAATTTGCAGACGGACCTCTGCAGCTTCGTTCGTCGTTTTACTGAACAGACTGGCACCACCTTGCTTGTGAAGGGTGGCCCAACTTTGGTCGGCTCTTCTGACGGATCCTGCTATATAACAACCGCTCCAGATGCATCCCTCGCGGTTGCGGGGAGTGGCGATGTTCTTGCCGGAATCATCGGTGCAGCGCTTTCTTATGAAGGGGATGTCGCCCGGCTCACCGCCGCCGCCGCTCACCTTCACGGACTTGCCGGCCGATTGATGCGCAAAGGTCCGTCGGGGGACATTGCTCGGATGGCCAGGGAGGTGCTCTTGCGCTTCGAGGATTCCCATGGGCAACGCAGGCAGAGTAATTTTTTGAAACCGACCATAATTGGCGGCAATCTAGTAGCAAGCCTCCGATTAGTCGGGGATCATTCGTAGCTCTAGGTGTAGCCTTGGTGTTGGACGCGAGCGGAAAGAACTGTTAGGGATGATTCGAACAAGATCTCGACCGGCATGGGCTGAAATAGATGCAGAAGCTCTGGCTTCAAATGTCCGTGTAATGAAAGGGATAATCGGATCTGCGAAGCTTTGCGCAGTCGTGAAAGCCGATGGCTATGGCCACGGTGCCGTGGTTGTGTCAAAGATTCTCGAAGCGAGCGGGGTGGATTGGTTCGCCGTTGCGCATGTCGATGAAGCGATCGAGCTTCGCGAAGCCGGAGTATCGAGTCCTATTCTTTGCCTTGCTGAGCCATCTTACGGAGCGTTGGAAGCAGCGCTTGAACATCAGGTGACCCTCACGCTTTATACGCGGCAGGGGATCGATCTTTATGCTCGGGAGGCTCGACGGCTGCATGAGAAAGGGCTGATTCTGGATCCGAAGGTTGGATACCACCTTAAGGTGGACACCGGCATGCACAGGGTCGGAGCTGATCCCGAGGAAGTTGTAGATCTAGCTGAGCATGGCAGAGAGGTCGGGCTTTTGCTCGCTGGCTTCTGGACGCACATGTCTGTCGCAGATGATCCTCCGGAGGAAGGTGGGGAAGATTTCACCAAATTTCAAATCGGCTTGTTCGAGTCTGCAAAGGACAAGCTACTTCGGCTCGGCTTCAAACCGCAGCTGCACGTGGCCAACTCCGCCACTGGAGTCAACTATCCTCACGCACGATATGACATGGTAAGGACTGGAATTGCTCTCTATGGCTGCTCGCCATCACCGAAGACGCGGATTGCAGGGCTGAAACAGGTTTTGTCGCTGAAATCCCGGGTCGCATATATCAGAACTGTTGGACCGGGAACCCGACCGTCATATGGACGGAGGCGATCGACGTGTGGATCTGAAACAGTGCTGGCTACGGTGCCACTCGGTTACGCAGACGGCGTGCCACGAGCGCTATTCGAGGCTGGGGCTGAGGTTCTTATCAGGGGCAAGCGGCGCAGTCTTGCCGGAATGGTGACGATGGATCAGGTAATCGTAGACTGTGGAAGCGATTTCGATGTTGCCGTTGGTGACGAGGTGGTGTTTCTCGGTTCGCAAGGTGAGGAGGCCATAGCTGCTGATGAGTGGGCGGAGATGTTGGGGACCATCAACTATGAAGTCCTGACCGGGATCGGTTTCAGGGTACCGCGCATATTAGAGGAGGACGTCGAGAGCGTGATCGGCCGCGGCATCAGCAGTGCGGTGCGTTAGGTAGGGTATTTGCGTGTTAGACAACGCAGCCAAAGTTGATCGGATGATTCAGATATCCGGCGAGATAGCCTTATGCCGCCAGTGCGAACTCTGCAACTCGCGCAAGAACGCAGTGCCGGGCGATGGTGACTTTCTGGCGAAGCTTGTGATTGTTGGAGAAGGGCCCGGTGCTTGGGAAGATGAGCAGGGCTTGCCCTTCGTGGGTCGTTCAGGAAAGTTGCTGGATCAGGTCATTGCCAAAGATGGGCGTCTAAAGCGGTCTGAGATTTTTATCACCAATGTGGTGAAGTGCCGACCACCGGGCAATAGGACGCCTTTACCCGAGGAGATTCTGGCCTGCAAGAGTTTTCTTTTCGCACAGCTGAGTACCATGCGTCCCAGGGTCGTTCTCTGCATGGGGAGCACCGCCGCTCAGACATTATCTGGACAGCTCGCACCTCTTACTAGACTACGAGGAAGGAACCTTTCAGGGTTAAGCCCGGCGATCGTTGCCACCTATCATCCCTCTTACGGGTTGAGGATGGGAGATTCCGTCGTGAAGCTCATGGAAAGCGATTTTTCGTTGGCTTGCAGCCTAGCGCTGGAGGCATGAAATGCTCACTTTTGTTCTTGAAGACTCCAAGGATACCAAGCTGATGGCTGAGACGCTGTCCCGCCATCTGACGGAGGGTGACCTTGTTCTACTGAGCGGGGAACTTGGGGCCGGAAAGACCACATTCGCCCGTTCGCTGCTCCAATCTCTTGGTGTGCGCGAGACCATAACCTCGCCTACATTCGTCTTGATCAAGAGTTACCAGGGAAAACTTACTATCGATCATGCGGATATCTACAGGATCGATGATTTGGAAGAAATCGAAATGCTCTGCATCCCGGAACTTCTAGAAGATGGTCACCTCGTAGTGATTGAATGGGGGGAGAAGGCTCTTGGCATGCTCGGTTCCAGCTATCTTCAAGTGAGCTTTGAACGGATAGACGGGGATGTCTCGGTCGAGGAGGAAATCGCGGGAGCTGCGAAGCGGCTTGCAGCCATCGATATCGTTGGTCCGAGGTTTCGGGATCGCATCGCTCAAATGGAAGCTGATATCGGCAGGATTTGGAGCGTGGCTTGATGATTCTTTTGGGGATCGATACTGCCACAGATATGACCACGCTGGGCTTGTGCAAATATGGCGAGCCGCCTTGGACTGTTTCGCTTTCGAGCCATAAGCATCAGCTCGAGTTGATCGGCGTGATTGTGGAGCAGCTTTTCGAAAACTCTGGGATAAGCAGTTCGCAGGTAGGGGCACTAGCCGTAGACGTAGGGCCCGGTCTTTTTAGCGGGTTACGAATTGGAATTTCGTTCGCCAAAGCGTTCGCAGGAGGACTTGGCATACCGATCGTGCCCGTCTCTTCGCTC
>DAHVOF010000257.1 GCA_027318945.1 Actinomycetota bacterium
TGCGCGTGACCCAACGACACCACGGAAATTCCCGATAGAAAATCCAGATAAGAGTTTCCGGCTGTGTCGTAAACCAGGGCCCCGCTACCCTTAACTAGACACAGCGCCTGCTTGCCGTAGTTCTTCATAAGGGAGGTCTCAGAAAGCGCCAATGGATCCGCATTCTCCAAGTATGTGCAGAAGTCAACAAGTGACTGGTTGGCAGTCATCCCAACTCCTTCGTAGATCCGTCCAACTCTCCCGACTTGATCATTGTTCCGATTCCCTTGTCCGTGAATATTTCGACAAGCACTGCATGATCTCGAGTACCATCAAGAATGTGTGCAGATCTAGCTCCACTCGCAATAGCATCGAGGCATGAATGAACTTTTGGTATCATCCCACCCGATACCACTCCATCATTAATGAGCCCCAAAAGATCGTCTACATCAATCTGGCGCAGGAGCGTGGACGGATCGTCAGCGACGCTTCGAATGCCTTCTACGTTCGTCAGATATATCAGCTTTTCCGCCCTAATCGCGCCAGCGATCGCTCCTGCCACCGTATCTGCATTTATGTTGTATGACTGGCCCATCGAGTCCACACCAATTGTCGCGACTACCGGCACCAGTCCCTGACCTAACAACTTCTCAAGTATTTCGGGATTTACCGAGTCCACCTTGCCGACAAAACCATGCTCGTTGGAATGCGGCGAGGCCATTATGAGTCCGGCATCAGAGCCCGACAGGCCCACGGCAATGGAGGCCAGGGAGTTGATTGCAGTCACAATCTCTGGATTCACCTTGCCCACCAGCACCATCCTTGCGATCTCGAGAGTTTCGGAATCCGTCACCCTAAGACCGTCGACGAACTCGGAACTTTTTCCCAAACGCTTCAAATAGTCACCTATCTGGGGTCCGCCGCCATGAACGACCACGGGCATGATTCCAACGGAGTGCATTAATACAACGTCTTCCGCGAATGATTGAAGGCTCCGGTCAATGCCGGAAGAAGAATCAACTATGGCATTCCCGCCGTACTTGATCACGACTACCTTACCCCTGAATCTCCTGATGTATGGCAAAACCTCTACGAGCACTTCGCTCTTACGCCAAGCACTTTCCAGGTCAGGGTCGTAAGAATTGTGAATATCGCCCCGCATTTACGAAGTCCTCATGTTCTCGGCGATGTAACCGGGGGTCAGATCGGTAGTGATAATTTCTGCATTCCCGTTTCCAAGCCCCAGGCTGCAGACCACCTCAATTTCCTGCTTCGACATATATGCTTTCAGAGCCCCCTCATCATACTCAACAGAAACCCCGCCCCGGGCAACCGGGTAATCTCCATAGCGTATTTCAAGTTGATCTAAGTCAAACTCTGCGCCGCTACTGCCAATCTCGGAAGCAAGGCGCCCCCAGTAGGGATCAGCGCCATAGAACGAACACTGCACAAGCTGCGATCCCGCGACCTTGCGGGCCGCCCTATCGGCATCGTCGGCAGACGCAGCACCCACCACCTTGACGGTCACAAATTTTGTGGCACCTTCGGCATCCATGGCCATTTGACGCGCGAGCGACATGCAAGCGTTATTCAGCACCGATCGAAATTCTTCCCGATCAACCTCTCCTGCCTCACCTGATGAGAGACATATGACCGTATCATTTGTCGAGGTGCAACCATCGATAACGAGGCGGTTGAAAGAGCTTTCGACTGCATCTGTCAAGCTCGCTTTCAGAACGTCTTGCGTTACGGATGCGTCGGTCGTAAGCACGGCGAGCATGGTGGCCATGTTTGGGGCCAGCATTGCCGCGCCTTTTGCCATCCCGCCGATCCTGAAATTCGATCCCTGGAATGCAACAAGCTTCTCCTTTGTGTCCGTGGTCAAAATAGCTTTTGCAGCACTTAACCCATTGACAGCCGAACTGCCCAGCAATGCGACAAGCTTGGGAATCCCCAACTTTAACTTTTCGGTGGGCATCGGAATACCAATGAGTCCGGTTGAACAAACAAGCACCTGGTTAGGCGGGATTCCAAGGCCTGAGGCTGTAAGGCTACACATCAGTTCGGCATCCGTGATGCCCTTCGCTCCCGTGGCGGCATTGGCGTTTCCGCTTGACAGCACAACGGCGTTTATGCGTCCCGCAGACTCTTCCAAATGACTCCTGGATACCTGGACTGGAGCTGCTGCTGCCAAGTTCCGCGTAAACGTCGAAGCCGCCATTGCCGGCTTCTCCCCGCTGACAGCCACAAGAGAGAGATCTAAATCACCAGACTCTTTGATGCCGGAGGCAAAACCTGCGGCAAGAAATCCCTTAGGGAAAAGAACACTCATGTAATACCTTTCGTATCAAGGATGAAGTCCTAAAGATGCAAGCCCAGCGGTTTCAGGTAGTCCCAACGCTATATTTGCGCACTGCACCGCCTGACCGGATGCGCCTTTCACCAGGTTATCGAGTGCCGACACGGTGATAATTGTGTTTGTCCTCGCATCGTAGGTGCCATGCACCATCGCGTTGTTAGAACCAAGTGAGGCCTTCACCGACGGCGGAGAGTCAGTAACAAAGACAAAGGGCTCTTCGATATAAAAATTCCTCATCTCCGAAATAACAAACTCATGTCCGGAGTCCTCGGCATCCGCTCCCAACCTCTCCACAAACCGACTAGTTGGACGGGAGTAGGTCGTTGCCAAGATTCCACGATTTATTGGGAGAAGGTGTGGAGTGAAAAGTACGGTTGCGCCTAGGTTCTGCTCAATTTCAGGTGTGTGCCGGTGGTGCTTGAGTCCATATACCGAAAAATTCTCATCGACCTCGGTAAACAAATAGTCAGCCTTGATTGAGCGGCCAGCACCGCTAACTCCGCTCGCCGCATCGATGACTATTGAATCTCGCTCTATGAGCCCGGCTGACACCAACGGCAATAGTGCCAAAGTCGAACAAGTCACATAGCAGCCAGCTGCGGCAATAAGCCTTGCACCTTTCAATTCCTCCCTTGTCAGCTCGGGTAGTCCATAAACCGCTTTCTCGATATACTCGGGAGCCTGGTGCTTGTGCATGTACCATTTTTGGTACGTAGCCGGATTAGTCAATCGAAAATCTGCGGCGAGATCAACCACAAGACCGACCCTGTCAAAGATTTTTGGCACGATGGATTGGCTCATACCGTGCGGTAGCGCCAAAAAAACGACATCAACTGAAATACCGCCGCTGGCAATCTCTTCAACCTGCGTGTTCACGTCAGCAAACACTGCATCTGAGTAGAACGGAAGCAGGGAGGAATAGAGTCCCGAGATGGCTTGCCCTGCATGGCTCGCCGCCGCAGCCGACTCAACCTCTATTTCGGGATGAAACGCCAGAATTCTGAGAAGTTCGGCTCCGGTATATCCCGATGCGCCAATTACGACTGATTTCATGCTTCAATCATACAGTCTTATGCATCACTATGCAACTCTCAGCGAAGTTTAGCGCCAAACCTGCTTTCCACCAGCTCTATGCACTTCGATCGCACCACACTTATATCTTGGTCGGACAGCGTGCGGTCCATTGCAGAAAGGCGCATCGCAAAAGCGAGCGAGCGTGAACCAAGCTTCACATTTCCCCCTCTGAAAACATCAAATAGGCGCGCGGAAACTACGTACTCGCTTACTTCGCTAGACAGGGCATACTCGATTTCGCGGGCACCAACCACGTCGGGTACCTCGAACGCTAGATCGAAGGCTGCAATTGGAAACTGCGAGATTGGAATCATCGAAGCATTACGAGAAATCAAGGCTGTCAGTCTCTCAAAGTCAAGCTCTAGATATCCGACGCGGCGATCATTTTCGATTCCGCTGCTGGCAAGAGCAGCTCGATCAACCTCGCCAACATGACCTACAACCTTCCCCTCTGCGAGTAGATAGGCGCTTCGCGTGGGGTGCAGACCATGCCATGACTCGGATAGGGCGCTTTCATCGAAGACTGTTGGCTCCAAATTGCCAAGCTCATAGCCATTTATAATGACGACCCTTGCGAGTGAGAAGAAGTCCGAGAGCTTCGAATAGACGGACATGGCCGATCTCACAGAATCGCCATCAAAGGCCATCAGAAATCCAACGCGTTCAGACTCGCTGATTTCGCCGTCCACCCCAGAAAAAACTTTGCCATTCTCGAATAGTCGGATATTTTCCTCTTTGCGATTTTGGTTAAAACGCAAGGCCCTAGTCAAGCCAGGAAGTAGAGACCTGCGAAGCACTGACTCCTCTCTTGCCAACGGATTCTCAACTTCCAAAAACGGTCCGTTATCTCCAAATCGCTCCTGCTCGCCCGGCGCCAGCAGAGTGGCGCTCCAAACCTCGTAGAACCCCGTCCCTGCAGCTAGCAATCCAATCTGCCTTCGAATCTTTTGAGCGGGCGTCAAATAGCCGCCGTTTTTCGAATGCGGCCGGACCTTGTCGATGCGACGATACCCGTACTGCCGGGCCACCTCTTCGATGACGTCAATCTCCCGCTCCACATCGGGCCTATTCGTTGGCACGGTTACCCGAATGACACCCTCGCCTGTACCTTCTGATCTGAACCCAATGGATTCGAGTATCGAAGATATCTCACCTGCTTCGATTGCGGTTCCCAATATCTCATTAACTCGATTTACCCGTACATCGATCTTCCAGCTATCGGTGGCCCCTGGAGCAGACACTTCGACTATTTCGGTTGGCGGTCCTCCCAGCATTTCACTAAACCGCGCAAGTACTAGGTCCATGACTCGTGGATCTACACCCCGTTCGAATCTCGCGGATGCTTCAGAGCGAAGGCCAAGCCTCTTCGAGGTCCTCGCAATTGTCATTGGGCTGAAGTGAGCAAGTTCGAGCAGAATGCTTGTAGTGGACTCCTTGATCTCGGACTCCTCCCCACCCATGATTCCAGCTAAACCGACCGGACAGTTTTGACCATCTACAATTAGAACGTCCGTGGACTCGCGTCCCCGCGCATCCGGTAGACCTAGCGTCCGCATTGCACCATCAAGCGTCACGACCGGCTCACCCGGTTTGGCAAGACGAATGGAAATCACTCCTCCAGCCAAAGATTCTGCGTCGTATGGGTGCGTCGGTTGACCAAGCTCCAGCATTAGGTAGTTTGAGATGTCAACAATCGGAGAAACAGCCCTCATGCCAGCCTTGTTGATCCTGTCGACGACCAAAGCTGGTGTCGGCAAAGGTTCTACAGAATCGAACAGCGCAACCAACAGACGGTCGCAATGCTCAGGACACATCACCCTAACCTGCGAAAGCCGTCCCGATTCCTCAGGGTGAACCGCTGTGAGCGACGGTATTGCCGGTTCTGAGAACGGGAGCATCAGCCAAGCGGCCAAATCTCGAGCTATGCCCATAACGCAGTTGGCGTCAGGGCGGTTGTTCTCGATTGCTAAATCGAAGACTACGTCCCGTACAATGCCTAATGCATCGGCAATCTTCATCCCCACTACAGCGTCCCTCGGAAGAATCATCAAGCCGCCCTTGTCGTTCCCGAGCCTTAGCTCGATGGGCGAGCAAAGCATTCCAAAGGAGTCAACCCCGCGCATCTGGCGCTTTTCGATAACAAAATCACCAGGTAAAATTGCTCCCAGCTTTGCCAAGGGAACTTTGTCGCCCACCGCAAAATTAAAAGCTCCGCACACGATCTGCAG
Organism: Actinomycetota bacterium; assembly: GCA_027318945.1. GTDB lineage: Bacteria > Actinomycetota > Acidimicrobiia > Acidimicrobiales > Acidimicrobiaceae > SCQM01. The sequence goes on from DAHVOF010000257.1 coordinate 5,641, forward strand.
CGGCTCTTTCTCCTTTGCATCGACTAATATCCGGCGAATCTTATCTGCTCCATCAATTGCGTGGATCTCGAGAACTTCGGCCACGACTACATCCTCAAGTCCGGTGCCCACCCACTCAATTTCCTCCACTACCAAGCCAAGATCATTGAAGGCATCAGCCAGTCGGCGAACTAGCTCGGAACTGGGACCCGGACCTTGAATCCCGACATCGAGCCTTTGCAACGGAACAAAGTCGCATAGCCATGAATAGGGAACTCTCATAAATCATTGACCCCCGTAGTTAGAACTGCCGAAGAAATCGGACGTCGTTATCCAACAAAACTCGCATATCGGAGATCGAGTAACGCATCTGGGCGAGACGGTCGATGCCGAACCCGAACGCAAAACCGCTCCATTCCTCCGGATCCAACCCAACGGCCATAAACACGTTAGGATCAACCATGCCGCAACCACCCAACTCGATCCACCCGGTCCCGGAACACGTCCTACACCCGGTACCTCCACAAATAGAGCACGTAACCTCGAACTCAGCGGAAGGTTCGGTGAACGGGAAATACCCTGGCCTCAAACGAGCGACGATATTTGGCCCAAAAATCGCCTTAGTAAACTCCTCGATTGTTCCCGCAAGATTGGCAAAAGAAATTCCTTTATCGACAACGAGGCCCTCTATTTGATGAAACGCCGGAGTATGGCGGGCATCGGCCGTATCTCTCCTATACACCCGACCGGGTACGACGGCATATATCGGAGGCTTCTGGCGCATCATGACCCTGATCTGAACCGGTGAAGTATGAGTCCGCAGAAGCATCGATTCTGGCGCACCGAATTTCAAGTAGAAGCTGTCCTGCCCAGCACGAGCCGGATGATATGGAGGAATGTTCAGGGCTTCGAAATTGTGCCATTCTGTCTCTACCTCGGGCCCCTCCTCCACGGTGAAGCCCATGCCGACAAAAATATCCTCAAGTTCGTGTCTCGTAGCAGTGATGAGATGGATCCTGCCCGCTTGGAATGTCCAATCCTCGACCATCTCAGAGATGTCCAGCTTTTCGGACTCCAATTCCGCTGCACGGGCATTTACAAGAAGTCCCGACTCGACCCGTTCGAAATCAGACCTCATCTCGGCTCTGGCTTGATTGATTACGGCACCGGCAGCCTGCCTTGACTCGAGGTCTAGCGAGCCTAGCTGCCTGTTCAGCAAGGCGAGCGTCCCTTTTTTTGACAAGACGTCGGACTCAAGCTCCCTCAACTGCTCCAAGTCGTTTATCCTCTCGAGAGAAGACGCGAAACGGCTTTTAGCCTCGTCGATCCTCTCAATGATCTCCTTTAACGAAAGTTGAGGCACCCGAGAACTCCTAAAATAATTTAAAGCTGCCCGTTTGGACTAATCCAAAAAGCGACACCCTTTTGCCAAGACATTGATCCAAACTAGCAGCCCACTTATGCTTTGCCTAACCGAAACCCTTGACACGCTCCCACACATCTCAATATGACGCCTGCCCTCCGGCAGCGCCTTGCCGACCACCCAGGTTTCAAAATGGCGGAGATTGCTCTTCAAACTACTCGTAACCGCGACGTTTGTTCAGTTCAACACGCTCAAGTTACGTTGGTTCGCTAAACTATCATTGAAAGTTAAACAACAGGATTGCATATTGGCAAATCAAGTCCATAAAAAAACTGTCCAGAGAGATCTTATGTCCCACGCCGCATGCGAAAACAGCCCGGCCGTCCTTAGGCAGGCTGGCTTTCCTGGGCGTCCAACGGCATAGGCTCGAAAATGGGGGCCGCGTTACGTCTCGCCACACACGATGTGGTATTTCTCCTTGACTGGACTGCCAATGTCTAGGACGGTCGGTCGGTTAGAACCTCATAGAACCCAGTGCAAGGCTAGAGCGCTCGCGTCACTGTTCGAAAACCGTCTATTCCACAAGATCAGGCAACTTCCCCCAGAGGCTGCTGACGCAGCCCTCTACTTCGGATCTTGCGTCTTCGCGTTGCTTACCTTCACCATTTCTCGAATTCCACTCTATCGGTGGTGGGGCGAAATGGCGGTATTGCCATACTTGCTGGCATCGCTGGCATCAGCCTGGACAATTTTCCATCCTCCACGCCGACGCAGCGCATCGCGAATCATTATTGCGTCCCTCGTCTTTCTCGCAGCAGTGCTCCTGCCCCTACTTGCTCAGATCGTCGACCAAGCTGGTTCACTCAGCACCATTGCACACGCCCAGCCCGAGGTTCTCGTCATTGAAGCAGCGGGATCGCGACTTGTCAAAGGGAAAGCACTCTATCCAGTCATTTCCGCCGCAAGAGCTGGAGCGGGAATTGCATCCTCAGTGCCGGCTACAAACGCTTTCTTCCCCTATCTTCCCGGCATGGCTCTCTTCGGGATAGTCAGCGCGCTTGTACGAACCCCGGCTGCGCTAGGCGACCCGCGCCTTGGTTTCTTGCTCATCACACTGGTTGCTACTGGGTTGGCTCTCGCATGGCGACCAAAGACGCAAAGGTCACCGATGCTCGCGTTTCAAGCGATGGCCGTCCTTCCGACCGCAGCGCTGCCCCTCGTCACAGGTGGAGACGACATACCCGTAGTGGCGCTGATGGCGCTTGGAATAGTCCTTTTGGCACGCCAGCGCTGGGGTTGGTCCGGGATGGTCCTCGGAATGGCTGCAGTTCTTAAATTCACTGCATGGCCTCTAGTAATCATCGCAAGCATGGTTTTGACCATGCGAAACGGTTGGCGTGCTGGTTTGAAACTTGCCTTTCCCGCCCTGGCGATTATGGTCTGGACCCTAGGTGGGCAGATCGTTCACAACCTCTCCGCGCTCGTTAATAATGTGATCAAGTTTCCAGCCGGATTGGCTTCGCTGGGCTCTCCGGCGGCGAGTCCTTTACCCGGGCACATACTCGCAGGAATCTGGAAGGGCTACCCCAAAATCGCTTTCGGACTTGGAATAGCCGTAGGGATAGCTACAGTCATTTGGATAATTTACCGAACTCCGCGAGTGCACACGGGAGCATCGTGGATCTCAGCTCTCGTGCTTTTCATCGCTATTCTTATCGCACCGGCAACA
>DAHVOF010000265.1 GCA_027318945.1 Actinomycetota bacterium
ACCTGGCGGAGAAAAGGTCAATTAATCAGCGCGATCGGCTACTGGGCAACGGCTGGGTTCTGCCCCACGAGAGACTCCACGCGATCCTTTAAGTCTCTGAGGGCCGCATGAACTATGCGCACTTCTGCGCGACGCTTCACAAAGCCGGGTATTGGGACTGCCAATTCCACAGAAAGCTCGTACGAAACGTTGGTCTGGTTCAAATCATCCGACTCAAAGCTATAGCTTCCATCCAATTTCGACGTTATGTCCCCGGCGATTTGCACCCAAGAAAGCGACAGCGGAGCCTGGCTGTAGTCGTATCTAAGAGTGTACGAGGTGGTTCTTCCAAACGCGCCCGCCCGATAGGTAACATCCACCGGACGGCCAGAAGAATCCCGACTGACGATCAACACCTCTTTAATATCCTGGGCCCAGGAGGTGTAGTCCTCAAATGACGCCGCAACAGCATAGCATTGGTCAGGAGTTGCCCCAATTACCATCTTTTCGCGAGCATTTTCCACTGCCCAAATCCCTTCTAAACATCGCACTGTTCAGATTCGCACGCTTCACCGAACATCAAACCAGCAGCATTAAGAAGATTAGCCTAACGTACCGGGATGTCCGACGCCATTTCAACAGCGCCTTAGTCTAGAGCGTAAAAAGAAGAAACACATCTCTCATGAGTCTCGGCAACCCAACTATCGTAGACCATCGTCGAAAGCTCCCAAAAGAGCGGTCGAAATTCTCCCGCGTTTCCAGCTAAAACAGCAGCCGGCAAAGTGATCCCTTTTAATCTTTTACCGACGTACCTTTTATACGTCTGCCTTTGCCCGCACCAAATAGAAGAGCCGCCTGTTCCAAGTGCTGAAAATCCTTCTCCCGGTGCATTCGAAACAGCCTGCCATCAAAGAAAGGCCGCGTGAACAAAGTAATTATTTCTTTCAGCGCAAGAAAACACGCGCCAATGGCGATGAATCACCAAGTATTTCAGCCAATACTCGAAAGCGACTGCCCCAGCTTCTCGCTAAGGCGATCGTAGGAAAATTCTTCCAGCACCTTTTGCCTTCCATTTCTTCCCATTTCCCGCCGAAGCGATTCACTAGCGATCAGCATCGAAATTGCCTCGGCAGTCTTTCGAGCCGATTTAGCCTGGTAAACAACGAACCCCGTTTTTTCGTGTGCAACAGCCTCAGTTGAACCTCCAGAGTAACCAGCAATGACAGGCACCTCACACGAACTTGCTTCCAAAAACACGATCCCGAAGCCTTCCTGCTCCAAACCAGCCCATCTGCTCCTGCAGAGCATTGCAAAGCCATCGCTTGCACCAAGAAAATACGGAAGGTCCGCATCTGCAACGCGCCCGAGCAACTCGACTGCTGCTCCATGCTTCTTGATCAGGCGCCGCAGATGTCTCTCATGACGTCCGGAGCCAGCTATTGCCACCTTGAGTTCGGGATGGGCATCCTTGAGCATGCCGGCCGCGCCGATAAGAGTATCCATTCCCTTCCTGGGAACCAGCCTCGATACCGACGAAATAAGAAACTGTCCCTCCGTGACTCCTAATGAGCGCCTGAATCCGTCTCGAAGTTCAATCGAAAGAGGCTCAAATCGTACCGGGTCAACTCCAGGAGGAACTTCGAATACCTCGGGTATCTGCTTTCCTGAGCGAGCAAAGAGTCGCTCGAGCTCGCCTTTTGGATACTTTCCAGCGGCTATCAAGAACCGCGCCTCAGATAGCACATTGACGAGAAGCTGCGACGCCAGCGGCAACCTGGCGGGCACAGTAAGCTCCGCGCCATGAAGCACTACGCCATACTGTATCCCTATCTTGGGAGCAAGCATTCCCAAAGGTAGAGCAGGATCCCACACCAAGAACGAGGCCCCATGCTCGGCGGCAATATCTCTAATCTTCCTCGCCAGCGATCTCGTAGGAAAAAGAACCTTGTTCTCAAGACGAACTATTTCAAACTCTTGCTGCGCATCGAATGAATCCGCATTCGGATCGAAGGTGGTTACGACAACAAAACTCTTCGGGTCGAGTCTCCGCCACAGCTCATACAGATAATTCTGAATCCCACCAACCTTTGGAGGAAAATCATTGGTTATCAGAAGGTGCTTGAACATCGTTCTCCATGCTCAGCAAACAGTACACTGCAACAGCCTAGAACAAGCCGAAAATTAACGATCCTGTAAAATACTCCAAAGCATCGACACCCTCATCGCAATCTCAGCTCCTTCTCAGCACTGCCCATTTCGATTAGCCAGCAGGACTTCAAAGAACCTTCGTACTCCGTCGACTTGGGTGAGTCCTAAATTATCGACGCCTCAGCCCCGCCTCTTTCAATGCTCGGGCAAGCACCCTGAAATCTACGGCATGAGCACCCAGGGTGATCGCCTTCTGGCGCAAATCGTGATGGATATCGTAATGGTCATCTTGAAACATTGATCGAGTCAATCCAAGGGATTCCGCAAAAATATGCAGCTCGTCAAAAGAAGAGTCCGACACCAGATGCGCCCAACGCCTCCCCTTATAGTTCCAGATCGCCTGATCAACCAAGATCACAAATTACTCCAGTCCAATCCGGTCAAGCACCGCACATCTGGCGCATGCAAAGACTTCCTCCATCCGCTGGCCCAATGCAAGGTCAATCCACCAAGGCATCATCACACAAAGCTGGCTCCTGCGGCGAAATCCATAAATTCACTCGCTATCACGCTTGAACCATTTTAAAACTCGTTAGCATTTTCCGCCCAGTCAAGCAAACTAGCTCAAACCCTCAATCACTTCAATCGACTTAGAGTGGCCGCACCAGCGACAGCTGACCTCATCGACCGTCTCCTGGAGCACTTCCTCGCTCTCGATTCGAAGATCCCCTCCAATACTGAAATGATAAAAAGACTTGGTCTGTTTGCTCACCGTAACGTCAAACCTTGTCACATTTCCACATGCCTTGCAACGATATCTAGTCATATTCACAGAATCGAGAATAGCCGAGCAGGCAATTCTTTCCCCGCACCGCGGAGAACATATCAACTCACATCCGGCACGGCCAGAACCCCTGAGCAACGTCTTCTAACTCTTCATCCCTGCGAATTCGCTACCAACCTGTCGAGCGCGGTTAATGCGCCGCCGGACGAAATGGACTCCCTAGCCAAACTGATTCCCTGAGTGATGTCTGAAGCTGCTCCACATATATAGAGTGCGGCACCAGCATTGAGAATCGCAATATCCGCCACCGGCCCCGACTTACCTTTCAAAACCTCGCGCACCACTAATGCGTTCTCGGCAGCTTCGCCCCCACGCAAATCCGAAATACCAGCCAAAGGAATACCGAAATCGGACGGATTCAACTTGTACCTGGTAACAATCGGTTTTCCTCCACCGTCCCGTGACAGCTCAAGTATGGATGATTCGGTTGTGGTGGAAATCTCGTCAAGACCATCCTCTCCGAACACGACCATCGCCCGCTCGGAACCCTGATCAGCCAAGACTCCTATCATTGTCTCAGCCATAGCGGGATCTGATACACCAACCACTTGAAATCTAGCCCGCGCAGGATTCACGAGCGGGCCCAGGAAATTAAATATTGTCGGCACACCTAGCTCCCTGCGCAGTGCTGCCACGTTGGCCATCGCAGGATGGAACTTCGGTGCAAAACAAAATCCTATGTTCGCCTTGTCAATGCACTCTGCGACAAGTGAGGGGCCTATGTCTACCTTTACTCCAAGACTTTCCAACACATCGGCCGATCCGGACTTAGATGATGATGCGCGTCCCCCATGCTTGCAGACTTTCGCTCCCGCACCCGCCACAATGAGAGCCGCCATGGTAGACACATTGATAGTCATTGCCCGATCTCCGCCGGTACCGCATGTATCCACCACATGAGGATCTACGTCCACGAGCGTAGCGAACTCAAGCATCGCAGAGGCCATCCCAGACACTTCCGCAACGGTCTCTCCCTTTGTTCGCAATCCTGCGACAAAAGCTGCCGCGTGCGCGATAGAGGTCTCGCCCGATAGAATCTCAATGAGAGCGAGCCGCGCAAGATCGTAACTGAGGTCATGGCGATGAAACAATAGCGTCAGCACTTCAGGCCAACCTGGAAATTCTCGCCTTGCTGCGTCTGGTTCTTGCGTCATTCTTTAAGAGGATACCCAGTTCGCAGCTCACATCCACCGGTTGTTCTTTTGACCAGAACATTGGGAAACCGGAAAAATTGACAAAGTTACCAGTTACTGCAAATCACGTAAATATTCAAGTGAACCCCTGTGGGGAACTCCCAGCTGACTCCCGGTTCACGCAAACGGTATGACTAGCTAAGCGCTCCAATCTGACTCGAGGGACCTCACGGTTTCAACGGGAAGCAGTTCGTGCACCTTGTATCGCGGATGGTCTACGCCTATGAACACACTTCCGCCTGAGAAAAGGCGCTGCGCCTCGACGTCGAAGCTCCACTCAATGTAGTGAACCGATGCCGTGACATCCCCTCTCGTCAGCTGCGCCTCATGCTCGTCCTGAGCCCGTGCAAAGATCTTCATGTTGCTCGATCCGTATCCGACGCTAAGATAGATTGATTTTTCAATACCCACGAGGGCAGGTAGCCACTCTTGTAGCATTTCCTTTGTAGTCAGTTCGAGAAAAAGCGTCGCCTTAAGCTCTCCTTGGTCTGGAATCATCGAGTTATATATCGATAGCTCGGTTTGAATCTGCTCATCGCGAAGCATCTTTTCAGCGCGAGCCATTTCCTGAATCTGAAACCTCATCGTTTCCCTATTTTCGAAGACAATCGTCAGAATGTCCCCGAGAGAGACCCTTCGCAAATTCTTTAGTTCAATAATCGATCTACGGAAATCTGTTCTTTGGCGTTCGTACTCGCGCAAATCCACAATGTCGCTCAATTCCAACTTCACTGTCGCTTCTCCTCACTAAGCCCGTATGCCCTTGCAACAATCTGAATGGGATGGTACACCTTTCTATCCGTTTCTTCGGTAATCGCTGTATTGGCAAGATGGCAATCACCGGAAAGGACTTTTCCATCGCTTCTTTCAATCGCCTGGACGAGCCCGAGCGCCACCTTCTTCGACAGCTCATAATTATCAGAACGGTACCCCCACGTGCCATCGATGCCTGAGCACTTACTCACAACTGTCACCTTGATCCCTAATAGCTTGAGGAGATCTCGGCTTTTAAAGCCAACGTTCTGTGCCTGAAGGTGGCATGGTGCATGATAGGTGACCGATTCGGGGACATCTCCCACGAAATTTAAGTCAAGGCCCCCTCGCTTTTTATGCGTGTCCATTAGAAACTCCGCGGCATCGAACGTCGCTGCAGCGACATCGCGCGACTCTCTAGTGCGGAGGTACAAAGGATAGTCGCGCTTTATGACATAAGCGCAGGTCGGCTGCGACACAATGATCGGATGACCCTGACGGGCCTGGCTCACCAGGGCAGTGACGTTCTTCTCGGCAACCTTCTTAAACTTAAGAACGTCCCCACTGTGTAGCCACGGGGCCCCACAACACTTCACACCTTCGGGAAGGCTACATTCGATCCCATTCTTCTCGTAGACCGCCACCAGATCCTTTCCGATGGCAGGTTCCTGATACTCGATGAAACAAGTTGGGTACAGCACAACCTTGTTTCGGCAATTTTCAATAAAAGGCTTCATCCTGCTTTTGAACCAAGCTGAAAAGCGCTGCCTGGCATACGGCGGCAACACCCTCTGGGCCGCGATGCCCATGGCTGCGTCCATAGACTTGCGCAAAAGCACGCTATTTTTCGAAAGCGCCCTATTGGCCAGCCCAGAAAATCTCACCGAGACGTTTCCAAGCAAATCCGTGCGGCTCAACAACTGATCGGCCAGCCTCTCCCTGGTGCTCTGACGCTTCTGCATCTTCTTGACGGCGTTTGCACGCATCATGAGGCGCGGGAAGTCCAACTCCCATTCGTGCGGCGGCACATACGGACACTTGTTGTAGCACAACTTGCACTGGTAACACTCGTCAATGACTCGATCCTGTTCCTGGTCCGTTAGCCCGTGAACATCCCCGTCCCGCGCATCGATGAAGTTGAACAGCGTTGGAAATGACGGGCAAAGGTGCAGGCAAAGCCTGCACCCATGGCACAGATCGAATACGCGAGTCAGCTCAGACCGTAAATCCGCCTCATCAAAGTACAAAGCATGAGATGGATCGTATGTGATGGTCATGTCCCTCCTACAATTTCAGCTCACCCTGGCTCCCGCGCCGTGCAGAACTAGTGCGCCGGCAAACACGGCGGACAGAGAGGCTCGACTAAAGGAGGGAGCGAATCAATTACTTACTATGAAATGGATTCGAGACCCTGAGTGAACCGCCCTGCGTGGCTCTTTTCAGCCCGGGCCAAGGTCTCGAACCACTCGGCAATCTCCGCAAATCCCTCATCCCTGGCCGTGCGGGCAAAGCCAGGATACATCTCGGTGTACTCATAGGTTTCGCCCTCTATTGCTGATTTCAGGTTATCCTCCGAGCTGCCAACGGGAACGCCCGTCACCGGATCTCCAACGCCATCCGCGAGGAAATCAAAATGACCGAAGGCATGCCCGGTCTCCCCGTCAGCCACAGATCTAAACAAAGACGCGACGTCAGGATACCCTTCTATATCGGCCTTCTGGGCAAAGTAGAGGTACCGGCGATTCGCCTGGCTCTCCCCGGCGAAAGCTTCCTTAAGGTTTTCTGCCGTCTTGGATGTCTTAAGTTCTGCCATTTGATTCTCCTTAATCTCGATTTCCACCTAAATTACCAGCGAACTACGACTTATTATTCACACCTGCATCAGATCTGAAGTCCGTCACACGGTCGGAACCCTTTGCTCTGCAGTCAGCGCACAGCCCCCTGAACGTAATTTCAGCTACACCTGCCTCGAAACCGCCTAGCTGCTCGATGGGAATTCGGACTTCCGAAATATCCAGGTATAGGTCTCTTATAATGTGGCATCTGGTACACACCAGATGGTGGTGCTCCGCTTGGTTGGGATCAAACCGGACCGACCCCGTACCCAGATCCAGAGACGAGATTTCGCCCATATCACCAAGTTCGTGCAAGGTTTGATACACGGTCTTCAGCGATACAGTCGGCATCTCTCTGACCAGCTCTGCATAAACCGATTCCGCGGTCGGATGAGATTCATTCCCTTGGAGAATTTGAAAAATCCTCTCACGCTGCGGCGTGACTTTTCTGCCGTGCTCTCGAAATCTTCTTGCCAACTCTTCGGGAGTCCTCATCAACCACCATTCTACAACCATTTATTCTTTGTTACTACCTATTGGTACCCGACAATAATTGTTTATTACTGCAGGATCCGCGACTAAGGCAAACTTACATCTCGCGTCATCTTTAAATCAATGGCAATAGCCTCAGAATATGTCGGACCTAACTCCCGCTCGCAGGACCCCTTGCGCTAGGGTAAAAATCGAGCAGAGTTTCCTCGACCAGAGTTCATGTATCGTAGGATTTACTTGAAACCAACTATGGCGAAATCCAATTCTTAACACGAAAGAGATCATGAAGAGCCGGGACGAAATCAGGATCGCGGTGCTAGACATCGGCACCTCAAACATACGGGCCTCCTCGGTGGATTCGCACGGCCAAATAATCTCTGAATTTCGTACTAAATTCACGCCAATTTCCCCTACACGAGGCTTCGTCGAATTCGATGCAGAAAAATTGTTTCAGAACTCCATTTACCTGCTCGACAAGATTCTTTCCGAACAGAACTGCTCGGCTCTGGCAATTACGAACCAGCGCGCTTCAACCGTGGTCTTCGACCCTGCAACACTCGTACCCGTTTGCATGGGTCAGAGCTGGCAGGACCTGAGAACCGCCCCAATGTGTCTCGCACTGAAGTCCTCCGGAATCACGCTTTCCCCAAATCAGAGCGCGCCAAAGATTTCGTTGGCAATGGACCTTTTCGACAAAGATCGACAACTTGGGCTGGCTGGAGGGACGATAGATGCCTGGATGTGCTACCGTTTGACCGGTACATTTGCTACCGACCATACCAACGTTGCGATGACGGGGCTTGTCGAGCCCAACGCAACCAAGATTGACCGGAACGTTTTGTCGAAACTCCACATACCCGAGGAGAGCATCCCCCAAATCCGGCCTTCAATCGGAGAATTCGGCCTAGCGCGGATAGGCGGCTTCGGCATTCCGCTGATGGCAATGATGGGCGATCAGCAAGCATCGATGCTTGGGCAGGGAATCACCGTGCCTGGCCGAGCGAAAGCCACTTTCGGCACCGGAGCAATGGTTGACTTGGTTACGGGCGAAAAAGGCCCCTCAACAACCGGGAAACTGCGGAACGGCACCATCCCAATTGTGGCGCGATCCGACAGGACGGGCCTTCTATTCGGCCTCGAGGCGATCGGACTTCATGCTGGATCCGCTGTTGAGTTTGCATGCCACTCACTGGGCCTCGCTCCTGACCCCGCCTCGCTTGGAAAGTACGCTGCTAACTCCACTATCGATTCGAGCGCCATATTTGTACCGGCCCTAACCGGTTTAGCAACGCCGTACTGGGATTTTGGTGCTCTGGCGTGCTTTGCCGGACTAACCCATGCCACATCGAGGTCTGATCTTGCCATGGCCGTAATAATCGGAATCGCACACATGGGTGCCGACCTTATCGAAGCTATTGAGGCAGACTCGGGCGCTCGACTAGACAGCATTAGCGTCGACGGAGGCATGACTCACAGCAAGCTATTTCTCCAGCAACTTTCCAATCTCAACCAAAAGAGGCTCGCCGTCTCGTCGGCGAATGAAGCTACGACCCTAGGCGCAGGATTCGCAGCCCTGTTGGCACTCGGTGTGCTCGACGACGTCGAGAGCATAGACGAATACATAAAACCGAATTTCCTCATCGAACCCGATCCTGCCTTCGACAATGTACTTCTACGGAAGTCTCGAGAACACTGGCGCAGAGCGGTCGAGATGTCACTTAATTCTATTCCAGAACTTAGTTCCGTGACTTTTTAGCGTTTTAGCTATAACAGTAACGGCCGCATCTACTAAGCAGCCAACCGATGCTGTGTAAAGTGATACCAGGGACAGAAGAAAAACGACCAGTCGGTAGACGAAGGACTATGAGCATACAACAA
>DAHVOF010000266.1 GCA_027318945.1 Actinomycetota bacterium
GGCAAAATTTTGGCGACCAGACCAATTGTGAATGCCGCTACTATCTTTAGAGCACAAAGCGATCCGGGCCGCTAGCTCATCGGGTAGAGCAGGGGACTTTTAATCCCAAGGTGCGGGGATCGAGACCCCGGCGGCCCACCAGGTCAGAGGCTATTTCGGTTTTTGGCGCTATGCTTAACCCAACAGAAAACCCAACAAGGGATTGAAGTTGGAGGATTAGATGGCCGGAAGCATGAGGCTCGTAGCCAGCCCAGACACTTGGGAGCTGAGGGTCTATTTGGGCCGTGACAGCTCCGGAAAAGTAAAGCACAGATACCTCCGCTTTCGCGGACCGAAGCGCCAAGCCGAGAGAGAACTCGCTCGACTGGTATCCGAGCAGGAGGCCGGGCCGGAGCCAATTGTTGAGAGTGGGTTGAAATGGAACTCATCGACCACGATAAATGACGCAATTTCTGCCTGGCAGGCAAATGGCTGGGACGACCTCTCTCCCTCCACCACTAGGCGCTATGAAAGTATCTGGAAAGTGCACATCAGCGAAACAATCGGGAAGCGCAAGATATCCTCGCTGACTACCTACCAAATTGAGCAGTACTACCGACAGATGAAAACTACGGGACTAGCAGAAGCGACTGTACGCCAGACTCGAGCCATTTTGAATCGAGCTTGTCGCCTCGCCCGCAAATGGAGTGGGGGAGTTCTACCTAACCCTGTAGCTGACTCTGAATTGCCCAACTGGTCGATTGCGGACGAAAACCCAGTCCGTTCTCCGAGCCTTGAAGAGGTGCAACGCCTCATATCGGCTAGTAACCAGATAGACCCACGGATGGCAACAATGGTGCGCCTCGTGATAGCGACTGGAATGCGCCGAGGTGAGGCGTGTGCGATTCGCTGGTGTGATTTCAACCCCGATGATCGAACCATTGCAGTCAGCAAGTCCATTGTCGGTGCCAAAGGTCAAGCACAGGTCAAGTCGCCAAAGACCCGAGCCAGCATTCGAAAAGTTGCAATTGACCAAGGGACATCTGAAGCGCTAGAGGACTTGCGAAGGATCCTGAAGGAGTTGGCGGATCTCTCTGACTGTCCGCTCACTTCCGAATCGTATATCTTCTCCTTCGCCCCTGGGGGAGAAACACCACCCTATCCCGATAGCATCAGCCACAACTTCATGCGACTTAGAAAACTAGCTGGAGTCCCAGCCGATATACATCTCCATTCCCTTCGACACTTTCAAGCCACCATGCTTGATTCGGTTATCTCTGAGAAGCAGAAGCAGTCTCGGCTGGGATGGTCAAACTCTGTAATGGCTAGGCATTACACCGACTCGGTACCAGAAGAGGACCACCGAGCCGCATTACATATCGGCAGCATCCTCGATGGTAAAGACGAGTTCGGGTCGTCTGACTAGAGCTTCTCGCCGCAATTCGGACAAAACTTATGAATTGCCCACGACGCCATTGGATCCTCCCCGTTGAGAAGGCGGTCTAACGATGCCCTGGCAATGCAAAGATGCCCACCGACCTTAAACACCTGAACCGGGAACGAGCCATTTTTTATCGCGCGATAGGCGGTCGAACGAGTGATGCCGAGCATAATTGCGGCTTCATCCACGCTCAGCAGCGGCTTCAGCCCGAAACTGCCCCTTTTGGTCTTGGTTCTAGTCATGTAAATACTCCTTGTAAAAAAAGTTCTTCGTTGATCTGTTCTTTGGCTAGGGTTCGAGCTTCACTTGGCTTGAAGCACTGCTGCGAAGCTATGGATGCGTCGCAAATGCCGCCTTGGTCGACAAAGTGAAACTCGTTACCATTGCCGTACATTTGGTCAGATTCTTCTCCTCGCGTGTCCTTTAGTACTTCAGGCCAAGACTGGCGAAGACAGGAAAGGGCAGGAGTGACCTGAGAGAATCTCCTTGAAAAAGTTCTACCTCGAGACATCCAGGTCTGATTGGCACCATCTGGCCCAATATCGGCTTGAACGACCCACCGTGGTGCCAAACATCCTTGAGTTTGAGCAAAAGCGAATCCGCTCGAACTCGGTGGATCTAGTTCTTTCCACCGATTTTGGTGGAAAGAACCGGAATTTTCAACAAAAGGATCTTTAGTTGAGGTCTCATTCGAAGTAGAATTCAAGGTGTGTAGATCCTTTTCGGATCGGGTCCCGGGGCTGCAACTCCGGGACCAGTCCTTTTTGGGCTTGCTCGGGGGAGACTCGAATTGAGCTTCCCTGTGGTCGGCTCGGAATCTATCACTGGCTATCGTCCAGTACTGGCTTTTTGGGCCGGGCATGGCGGATGGTGATCCGCCAGCCATGCCTTTTTGAATAACAGCAGCCTTGATAACCCGTCGCCGCTCGCGAGCAACCTCCAGCGGATCTTTTGACAAACTCATACAGTTTCCTTTCTTTTTTGCACAGTGGGTATTTCCCACATTTTCCGAAGCACTGCTCTAGTCGAGAACTCACTAGCCAACTCGGCTAGATTGATCTCTCTCCTAGGAGCAATGCTTATAACTCTGACTGCCATATATCCTCCTCACTCCTTCCCGAAGCAGCGTTGTGCTCCCTCGTATGATAAATATGCAATTTCTGCGGAGATTAATCAGAAATCTCAAAAATAAATAAAAGTTTTTTTCTAAGCACTGCTTTAGTCGAGAACTCACTAGCCGACTCGACTCGATCGATTTCTTTCCTTGGAGCAATGCTCCCCGAGCTAAGCAGAGTTTCTCGTAGTGCAACCAGGTTTAGGGGAGCTGTTGAACGGCTCCTTTGCTCCTTTGAATTTGGGATTCAATATGCTGGACAAGCTTGCACGACTGATGAGCCAGCAAAGGGTATTGTCGACTAACCTTCAAGGGCCAAGGCATTAGCGAGTCACCTGGTTTCGTGTCCTTTGGCAGTTTTCTACTCTGCCCCACGGTTGCTTCGCTGCAACTTCAGTGACGACGATCCCGGAATCTCCTCAGAGTGGATCACTGAAACTTTCAAGTTGACAATAACTGAAATGGATTTTTGTTTTACTTATTAGTTGAGCTGTTTCTTGCGAAACCCTCACCTTCCTACCACTCAGCAGCGGTGGCTTTCGAGCTGCTTAGTTAGAGCTGGTAACTGTTCGATAGTTGAAAGCATTTTTATTGCACGTCCAGTTTGTGGGCTGTCGCCATAGGGCAAGGGGTGGCCATAGATTCCGCTATTCCGCTGGCCCGGACCTCAGGATCTCAATTATCCAGGACAGGATTCGGAACAGATTCTCTCGGGCAGGCTCTTTGAAGAACAGAGCGAATGCAAGGGTCGGACGCTTGCTATGGTTTGCTTCGTTAATTGATACGCCTGGGATCTGATTGAACCTTCGGATGACCTCCCGGCGAGTCTCTTCTTCGCTAAATGCAAAGGAGTGCTTTAGGTACTGCAGATCGATTTCGATCCCCCCTGACGTCCACAGTGTCGCAAAGACATAGCCGGTTGGCGGTAGACCAGCAAAGAGGATCATTGAGCCGTCATTCTTTCCTCTGCCATAGGTCACTCGAACGTCATGTAGGCCTGCCCATTGAAGAATTTCTCGCCCAAGCGCAGCAGCCCTAGGATCAATGCGTTCGCCAAGTGCCGTGAAGAAACTCTCCTCATCCCACTGGCGTTTTGGACTCGTTTGGTCACTCTTGCTCGCAATGGCACGGGTGGTATTTCCGATGAGCCTGGGAACGATCACCCTTACCCCAGGGAGCTGATGAGAACTCATGTACTGGGGTAACTCGACGGCATAGACCTCGGTGAGCCGGAGATGTTCATTCAAGAACTCAACTAGACGGATAAGTGAGTCCGGGATAGAGTCTGCGACAAAGATGCACCTCACTCGGCCAGCACGAAGATTGTCATCGACTCTTGTCCAAAAGGTTTCCGGGCTTAGCTCAGCATTATCTAGGAATTCCAACAACCTCTGGTCGGGGTCTCCGTCTTGAGAGCTAAACCATCCCTCAAGGGTGCCTGGTTTCCAATACAGGGTGGCATTGGCTACGTAGTCGAGCATTTGGGCAACCACCTCACGGCGCGCCCGAGTGTCACTTGCCCGCTTGACCTCGACAAAGGTCGGAGTCCCGAGTTGGTCGACGAGAACGTGGTCGATCGACCACCACTCTGAGCCCCCATCCTCTCTCGGTATTCCCGCTTCTCGTTGGACCAAGAGCCAACGGATGGATCCGCCATCGTCAAGTCCACTCAAGCCGGGGATGAGTTCTGGATGTTCATGGATTAGTTGCTGGAGTTCGGACTCTCGTTCGTAGGCATTCTTTTCTACCGATGTGAGGTTACCGTCTGGTCCAATGATGAAAATGGGTTCGTCCACGTCAGCTCATCCTCCCAGGTCCAAACGGTAACTGCATGTCTTGCCACACTCGATTTCGAAAGTTACTCAATAGTACTGGAGTGAGCCTACTGCGAGCAGACTCGTGAGCATCGACTCATTTAATACGGCCAGGAGCGCTGCTGACCTTCAGCACCGAACTGGACCCTCCCAAACTTTCTGTAAACAACCCGCAGGATTTCCACTAGGGAGTGGAGCCACGAATGGAACACCTACCGTGGAGTTTCCAAATGAAACTGGAAACGGGATATCCAGCCTTCGCAGTTTCGATACTTAATCACTGCAGCCAACTTGGAGGACCGTATTAACGTCCAATTGGTGAACGTCTCGATCAAGGCGATCGGCCAGCCTAAAAGTGGCGCTGAGTCGCTTTTAGGTGGATCACTGCCAGTAAAAATTATTGTAGTGATCCACCGTTATGTTTGCGGCAAATCCAGTGTTGCGCAGAATTTCGCGTGGAATTCATCAAAGAACTACCAGTTCAGGAACTTATGAGGCGTTACAGTTAGGCGAACAGGGTTGTCTGACCCGTCGCGTGGAAAAGCTGGCGATGGCGCTCGGCCTGGACTCGAGAAACGCTGATATCCTCCTAAAACTTGCACTGGAAGTCGAGAACGAGAACCAGAAAGAAAGGGAGGCGCTTCGATCTCCAGGGCTTCGTAATGAGTTGCGGGACCGAAAGGAATCGATAAGGAGCCTAGAGGAACAGATGAGGCAACTACAGGAATACGTGCGTTTCCCACTACCTCAACAAGCACCGCAGGAAGGGAATCGACCGGGGTAGGCAACAAGCAGCACTCCACCGATTCGGCGGTTCAGGAAGTCAATACGGCGTCGCTCGACGAGCAAAAGTTCTAACCGATTGGCAGGTAACTGTCACCCTCGATCGCTCGGCGAGCCGGATCTGGCATTGGATCTTCGATGTCGCTTGCGCCAGCTGTGTTCAAATACTGTGAACTTCATTTATTAAACTTGAGCGAGGCCATGGACGTACAACCATTCAGCGGTATGAAAGAAGGTAGATAGGGATGCTGCCAACTTCTGAGCCATTGAATGACTTTGGACGATCGTTGTTGGAAGCTCTTGGAAGACCCTAACCAAATGCAGCCTCAGACTACGCCAGAATAGGATCTGCCCCTCATGTACGGTTCGATGAGCCAGCCATCTCATTCGAACCAGCGCAGCGCCCGGGTTATTACGGACTGACTGTTTTGTGGGACTGGCCATATCATCCTACGACTTTAAGGTGAGCCCCAGAACCAGCGCATCGCTGGGTTTTTGCCTTGCGTGACGATAGAACATCCAGTTCAGAAAGCTATGCGACGTTTGGGTTAGCCGCCGTGTCCCTCGCAGCGAGTGACCCCCCGACCGTTGGCTCAAGGGGCCTACGCATCGAAGCCGTGGGTCCGGCGTTCAATGTGGCCCTGGCGTTCGAAATGAGAGGTGCGGAACGAACCGTCACCACCAACTTCAACCTCAACGCCCACGAGCTTGCAGGGAGTCGGGCGAGAGACGTACTCCCCGACCTACGATTCCTGTCAGGCTTCCCGGCTCCGAATCATGTCTCGATCTCGATCCGAAACCGCGGAGCCGAGGTGGCAACCGGTTCAATTGACGTCGCGAATCTTCTGGCCAAGCCCGCGACACTGGTAACGCAGATCACGATGCAGGTGGCCGAGCTCCTGTCGGACCTCGACGGGTTGCTCGGCTTATTGATGCTGATGCCGAGTGCAGTCGATCAGCAGGACATCGAAACGCTAACCTGGGCACGGACTCTTGCGAGAGGGGAACTCGTCGAAGCCACTTGGTCGGAAGGCAAAGTGATTGCAGAACGACCCGAAGAGCTAGAGACCACTCTAAGAAACGGCGGCGCACTCCGCATCGACAAGTTCGAGTGCTTTCGCTTCGCTGGAAGTGACTACCCACTCGGAATCATTTCTCAGGTGCTGTTCGGCGCTACTATTCGTGAGACCCGGATGGTCGAGTCTGGCACCGAGGTAGTGCTGCGAGCAGACGACGGCCGAGCCGAGGAGCGCCTACTGCTTCCCTACGCTCCTCAAACCTCAGAGCAGAAATAGCGGGCAAGCTACCGAGGGAAGTCAGCTGCGGCTTAAGTTCAGATCGCGGACCACACCAGGCGAAACGCTACCGCCGAACTCGTTCGCCTCCGCGTCACTCGAACTTGCTCAGCTACCGGTAGTGGCTACTTGGCGACTGCCAACTAGAAAACAATAGTTGGCGCGCTCGCGGACAATTCATTTTGCCCATCACCGAGACAATCCTCCGTAAGCTAAAACATTGCGGCTGAGAATTCTCGGTCTGCTGTTGCGAGCTGCACGACGACGGCGTCCGACTGGCTCGGCTTGGTGGCGAAACAGGCGATCAATCCGTACGGCATCAACAACCGCCGGGTCGTGGCGTGCTGTCGGCGTTGAGAGGGACGGGAACAGCATCTGGTCAATTGGGGTCCCCTCAATGCGACCTTGCATCAGAGCGACGTAGTATCCGTTCAGGAGGATCGCCATCTAACTAACGGGATTGATTCTTCAGGTAGTGAGAAGTGATTTCAGCTGACTCTTGTCGGGGGGGGAGGTTTAGGGTCCAGTTCGTAGTGGAGTGGGCATCCAAGGATTACCCTCGAACAACATCGTCAGGACCTCTATAGCCCCTGAGCAGGTGATCAAAAAGCTCGCCGAAGGTGACTAGATGTGGAACCTCAGTTGAATACTTTCCGATGCGGCTCTTCTCAAATCTGAGATAGACAGCACCGGGTTATTGCCGTCTGCTAACGGCTGCCGAGTGCGTTCCACGGATCGATGTGAGGGGTTCTGTGAGGGTCTCACTTCTGCCAAAAACTATGGCGGTGAGTAAAGATGATAGGACTATCGCCTCGCCCCTCACTTTGATTTCCTTAGATTTAGGAAATCCAGCGCAGCGCTGGGTTTTGCCTGGAATTCATCAAAGAACTACCAGTTCAGGAAGCTATGCGGCGTTTGGGTTAATCGCGTAGTAACACGACTCAAATGTCGAAACGCGTCCATTTGCCCTGCTAAACCATCATTTATGGGGTAGTTGTGTGCCTATTATCTCCGGAAGTCCGGCTTGAAAGTTCGCCAGTTTCAGGGCCACACCATTAGGGTTGCGGAATCTGGCCGAGTCTTTCGGGTCTTTGCTAGTCGGGAGAGAGTTGAGTAGCTTGCTCAAGCTGATGACGCCTTTGTCGCGTGCGCCACATGCGCTATGTTTAAGATAGAAGTCAAGTGCGAGGATCAATTGTCTGCACTCCAAGGTGGATTCATTGGCATATCCCGTGATCCCTCCTGGCCCTACGTTTTGCTCAGTACTTCTAGCGATAGGGATTCGGCCACGTTGTCAATTATGGCAGCTTTTACTTGAGGGAGTTTAGCGTCAGGCGGGATGGTGGGACTATTTGATGCCAGCTTAATGGCGAACGGATTAGGGTTGCCGCCTCGGGTGTCCCGCAAGAAAAAAGAAAATAGGCACACAGGTGATCGATCTATTATGGCGCCCGAAAGGATGTCGCCTTGGTAATCAACAAAAGGAAATTTACCCTGGAACTCAAGGTAGATGAAGTCCATGGAGTTGTCGACTCAGGTCGAAACATAGGTGCAACAGCGTAAACGACAGCGAAATAACTGAGGGCGATGCAGAAAGGCACCTATAATTGTGCCGTGGACGAAGAATCAGTTTTCGACCCTCTCCGGGCTTTCGTTGCCCAACGCGACTGGGCTCAATTTCATACACCGGAGAATCTTGCTAAAAGCATCGCAATCGAAGCCGGTGAACTTCTGGAATGTTTCCAATGGAGCGATAAAGCTCAATTGGAGCGAGTCGAGGAGGAACTGGCCGATGTGCTGACCTATTGCTATCTGCTTGCTGCCCAACTTGGCTTAGAACCCAAGCAGATTGTCCTCCGGAAGCTTGAGATTACTAACTCTAAATATCCCGTCGAGAAGGCGCGTGGGCGGAGCGACAGATATGACAGGCTTTAAGGTAGAAGAGCTTCCCTTTTCAAGCTTGGTTCGCGGTGACCTGATTCTCAAAGATGAGCGTTTGCACAATTGGCCAGTAGTTTACGCGTTGAACGATGAAAAGCGTGTTTACGTAGGGGAAACGCTGAATTTTATCGCACGAATGGGTCAGCACCTTTCATCCGAAGAAAAAAAGAGGCTTCGAGTCGCAAGAATAATTTTGGACGATACCTTCAACAAGTCGGTTTGTCTTGACCTCGAGTCTTATCTAATACGGCTATTGGCTGCACGGTCATTTGCAAAGTACAGATGGGATGCCGAGTAGGTCGAGCGTGAGATCTGGCATGCGAGCGAGTTGGCGGGTCGCTGCTGCGATGTTGACTGATCGGTAGGTCGCGTGTCGGATGATGCCGATTGCGAGGTTCCG
>DAHVOF010000019.1 GCA_027318945.1 Actinomycetota bacterium
AGTTGATTCGCAGTAGCCTCAACTGAATCGGATCACTTTCGACCAAAAATAATCGGAGTTGCGGTAGATGCTGAATGGCGGTGAGTCCGACACTCCCGCTCCCGGCACCGAGGTCCCATAAGCAAGCACTATTGGCAGAGAGATGTGGTGAAAGCTTTGAAAGAATCACCCCTCTGGCTTCCGGCTTTGTAATCATGTTTCGCCGGTGCAGGAACTCGGCACCACCTTTGTGGTTAGGGAGGTTGGAAAGCGAAGCTTCCGAAGCAACATCGTTTTTGATGCCGAGGAGTATAGAAAACGGATCAAATTCGAGTTCGCAGATAGTGTCGAGTGGTGCCTCTATTACGTTTTCCGCGTCAGAGCCGAGGTCGCTGCAAACAAGATAACGATCGAACTTTGCTCGAGCTTCAAAAAGTAGTTGGGCAATGACCTGAGGAGGATGCTCAGGGGAGCAAAGAACAGCTAGCTTGTTGGGCGTAAATGGGGGATCCAGCGCTCGCAACAGTTCGGTTATGACCTTATCGTAACTGCGCCCATGCGCACTAATTACCGCTGCATCCTCCCAGTTCGTTTCAGCTTTTGCAAACGCCAGTGAAACCGATGTGGCTAGCGGACGCACGTCTAGCCGAGCGGCGGGGAAGTTGCGTTTGAGAAGTCTAACTACGCCGAAGTACCCAGGGTCGCCCGAAGCGAGCACAAGGACGTTTCTATCGGCGTTGGAGATCTCCTTCACAACGCGTGCCGCGCCCATTGCCCAGTCGACTATGCGCGGAAATTCTTCTGGAACCCGATTCTTGAGTAATGATATTTGTCTTGGCGAGCCTACGAGCAGCTCGCTCGTCTTGACCATATTTGCAAGATCTTCGATATCCCCACCGGTCCGGCCTTCTCCATCGATGCCAATTATAAAAATGCGGCTAGGCACGGGCGACAACTTCCTGGCCATGGAAATCCACCATCAATATTTCCAAATCGACCTGATTCGAGAGGCTTTTTTCGCACGCAGTTTTTGCCATTTTGCAAAGAATATTGAGCGGTCCACGGTCACCTTCAGCATCACAAATTTCGTAGAAGTGACGTGCAGTGTTAGTCTCGGTTGCTGCTCGTACTATGGTGTCGGAGGATCCTGAGAGCCTTGCCGCTTCTAGGAGAACTTGGCTGTTTAGATCTGATCGGTGGAAATGGGTCATCATTGCGTCGTTTGCCAGCTTGGAAATCTTGCCAACCATACCGACCCATATAATCTTACTAACTCCCAGTTTTGACGCATTTTTGAGGGCGACGCCCGTGAAATCTCCGACCTCGACAAAGCACACCGAGTCAAGGTCTCGGTACATTCTGGTTGCGAGAGCTTCCGATCTGGATCCTGTTGCCAAGACGATGGTTTGTTCGCCTTGAGTTAGTGCGACGCTGATCTGCTGGATGACTGAAGCGCGATAGGCGGCGGTTGAAAATGGGCGCACAATTCCAGTTGTGCCGAGTATCGAAATACCTCCCAATATGCCTAGGCGGGAGTTGGTAGTTTTTCGGGCCATCACTTCACCGTCAGGGACGCTGAAGGTGAGTTGGATGCTTTTATCCGTAACCTCTTTGACGGCCTTTGCGATCATTCTCGAGGGAACAGGATTGATTGCTGGCGCGCCAACGGGAAGCCCAAGGCCTGGTTTCGTTATAGTGCCTATTCCAGCACCGGCGATAAATTTAAGTTCACCTGACTGGCCCACCAAGAGCGCATGGGCGGTTATCCGCGCACCGTTCGTGCAATCTGGGTCATCGCCGGCGTCTTTCACCACGATTGCTCCGCCGTCGCCGGAGTCCTCGACCGGGAAGCTTACCCTTCGGCCCGACGGAAGCTCGACCTCAATATTCTTGGGGAGTTCGCCCGTCAAAAGCAGTAGTGTGGCGGCTTTGGCGGCAGCGCTGGCACAAGTGCCTGTTGTCCAACCCGTTCTAAGTTCTTTAGGCTCCGTTGGGCTCAATGCTAGACCTCAGTGCTCAAGCTTTCGTTGAAACGCAAGTCTATACATTGGGTGGCAGGAAATTAAGCCCCACATTCCAGCTATTGCCTTGGCGCCTCCCAGGGCTGACAATTCACGGGACGGCCTGTAGTAGTTCCGGGAAGAGATCGCTTGCGAAAGCGGTGAGAGTAATCCGGCGAATACAGGTGGGATCGCGTCGTGGGCCCGCTCAATACCGCGCCGACTAGGACCAGAACTGTCCGGTTCACGCCGCAACCGGCCATCTCTCTCGCAAGGGATCCGACTGTTGTTCTGATGATCTTTTGGTCGCGCCACGTCGCCTTCACAATGATCGCGGCGGGCGTTGACATGTCGAAAGCTGATCCTTCGCAGAGAAGCTCGTCCTGAAGCTCCTTTGGCCTTGCGCCCGAGAGGAAGATTCCTAACGTGCCCCCAATTCGTGAGTACGCGCTTACGCTCTCCCTGTCAGGCATTGATGCGCTTGTTTTGCCAGCCAAACGGGTAAAAACGATACTTTGCGAGAGGCCCGGGATGGTCAGTTCTCGTTGTAGAACTGCTGAAGCAGCAGCTAGAGAAGTCACTCCAGGGATTATTTCGAAGTCGATTTGATTTCCGATGCAGAAGTCGATCTGTTCCTGGACAGCCCCGTAAACCGATGGGTCGCCGGAATGAAGTCTGACAATACGCCTACTGCATTCTTGCAAATACACCTCAAGCACATCTTCCAGGGTCATACCGGAAGAATCAAGGATAGTAGCTGAAGTACTGCAATATGAGAGGAGATCATTCGGGACGAGCGACGAGGCCCAGATAACGATATCGGCGTCGCTGAGACGATTTCGCCCTTTAATGGTTATCAATTCAGGATCTCCGGGGCCAGCTCCTATAAAGCTAATCAATTGGTCTTCTTTCCAGGGTCGGGAAACCTAGTCAACTGGGGGTTCAATGATTCGAAGGGGAGGGGCAATGACGGTTGCCAGGTATGAGGCTTTTCGCGCAGTGACGGCATCTAGCGGTTCTAGGGATTCTCCGTCTAGGCCAAGCATCTCACCGATGACCGCTCCTTTGAGGCGGTTGGCTTTTTCCAATGTTTCAACGATTTGTACGAGATTGCGGCCGCCCTTATATATGACAATTGCTGCATTGGTGCTGCGCAGAGCGTCCTCGACATCTGTGATACCTTCTCTTGCGGTCACCAAAAAAAGTTTTTCTGTCTCATCCAAGAGGTTGATTCCACCCAGCGAGGCGACCTCCTGAAATGCCATGATCCCGGGGATAGTTTTTATCTCTGTTTTGGGGGAGAGTTTGGATACCTCCTTTGCTACAAGCGCGAAAGTGGAAAAAATATTAGGATCGCCCAACGTTATGAACGCGACTGTCCTTCCCTCAGAGAGCGACCTGTGAAGATCGTTGGCTGCCTGGCGTGCCCCACGAACTCTTGCTTCCGTTCCGGTTTCTCCAGGGCTCATGTCGAAGACGAGCCTGTGGCAGGTTATTTCAGGAAGTGCTTGTCTAATAATGCTCTCAGCGCGTCCCTCAATTTCTGGGGAGGAGCACGGGGCTATCACGAGATCTGCCGACGTCAGCGTATTGATGGCTCGCAGCGTGAGGTTTCCAGGATCGCCGGGTCCGACACCCACACCGATGAGCCTCCCGGCTCCTAAGCGGGCTGATAAGGATCCGCCAGGCTCTGACGCCGATGCGCGTGGAGGTTGCAGGCTCGAAGTTTCTTCAGGCATATTTCAATGTCGAGCTGCGACGGCTAAAAGGCCTTCGTGATTGGCCGGTAAGACTGGAACCAGGACACATTGAGACATTATGCATCGGGGGCAGCCTCAGCACTGTTACGAGCATCTCAGCGATGGTTGTATTGCGATTATCGACGAATGTCATTGAAGAAAGCATACCTTATGGATGCCACGGTCCTAATTGTCGCACTTATTCACGGGCCGTTTCTGCGGTTGATTTCGCATATGCACTCGGGTTTTTAAACAGGTCCGGCGTCCGTTTGAACATCCTTAGGTCGTAATCCCCTTCCGTGGGGGAGGGGTCAAGACCGCTTTCTGGTAGGAGGGCGACCTGGACGGTTTGGGGACTGTTGGTTTTCGATGTAGCGCTTGATTACCTCGAGTGGCGCGTCACCTGTCGATACCACGCAATAAGACGGCGACCAGAAGTGTTCGCCCCATAGGGCTCGCGTAATCTCTGGCCAACCTGCCGCGCGAACTCTAATAGAGGAGATCGTCTTGAGCGACATGACGAGCCCCGAGAGCGACACCTTCGGTGGATATGAGACGAGCAGATGAGCATGACCCCTATTGGTCTCGAAGGCGTCGAGGGTGGCATCATGGCGATCGCAGACCTCCGAGAATGCGTCTTTCATACAGAGGATAACGCGTTCGGTCATGACCTCGCGTCTGTACTTCGGGACGAGAACAATATGAGCATGTAGCTTATAGACCACATGTCTTCCAGTTCGAAACTCATCAGTATTTATATGGTAAGTGTATATATAGACCATTGCTTTTAAGGTACAATTCTTGTATGGAGTCGCCCCAGATTCGCACAGCCATTATTCCGATCAGACTTTTGGGGGCCGACTACCGCCGAGCGCACGAAGCCTGCCATACAGCTGGCTTGTTGTGGAACCTCGCCGTCGACTGGGTTCATGGTCAGTGGAAACATGAACTCTCTCCGCCTTGCCCAGACAGGACAGGCCTCTTCACTCCAACACCACTGAGATCATCGCCCACGATCTCTCAGAAGCGATCAAAACTTCCAGGACGAATCGCAAGAACGGCATGAAAGGCCATGTTTTCTGGCGCAAGAAGAACTACCGGTCGCTTTCGTTCTCGAGAGGCTACGGCTGGAGAATCGCAAACAGCGAGCTCCACCTCTCGTTCTGACGAGGCCGACCAAGGATCTCGCTCCCAGTGCCGGAAGTTATCGACTCCCATGGCAGGGAGGCGGCAGAGCCAGGGCTGTGGGGTGAAATACGGCTCTGCTGGGACAAAGATGCGCGGAATTGGTCTCTGCACATTTCGTACAAGACCAAGCGCCAGTTGTAGGAGGGCGTGAACATAACTGCAATTGACGAGGGGATCATCAACCCGATGGCTCTGGCTACTTGGACTGATGAGCACGTTATTTTTGTGACGATCATAAACGGAAGAGGGCCGTGCCACTAAACGCAGGCGCAACAAGGCGGTAGGGTCGCTGCAGCGCAAGATCTCAAGATGCAAACCCGGATCCAAACGCCACTGCCGACTGGTGTTGGCGAAAAAGAGAGTGAGGTCGAAAGCCCAGCGGCAGCTCCGGGACTGTCACAAAGTGTCTCGCAAGGGAGCAGACCACGCCGTCTCTGACAACACCGGACGGCTCATCTGCGGAGACGTGCGTGGGATAGAAAGAAAGACCAAGGTCCATCACCGCGCCAACCGTCACATGCGCCAACAGCTATCGGAGTGGTCCAGGGGGACCGAAGAAACCTACCTGCAGGGAAAGACTGGGCTCGTCACAGAGTACCTCTCAGAGGACGGCTCCACCAAGACCTGTCCCAGGTGCCTAACACGCAACCGCCCGAGTGGGCGGTACTACCGGTGCAAGAACCCTGAATGTGGGTTCGCCTGTCACCGAGACGCTCTAGGGAGCATCAACATCTTACAGAAGGCGATACAGGGGACCTACGTCCCCATAGGCACGGGCACAGAGATCTGCGTCACGTATCTCCGGGCCGTAGTACGCTGGTCACCCAATCAGCACACTGCGCACCACAAGGTGCAGCGCCGCAAGGCCAGAGCCCTGAGTAGCGCCCAGAACCGGGCCTTACTTCGAGCAATTCAGATGAGCAAGCCGACCGAAGCCAAGTCATCCACCAGCTCCCA
>DAHVOF010000031.1 GCA_027318945.1 Actinomycetota bacterium
TCTACTACGCTTTCAAACAGAGCGAGTCCGACGATGAAACCGGAACCTCATCTACCGGCTGGGAGACCTTCCTTGAAGCGGTAGTGAAGGCGGGTTTTGAAATTACGGGAACCTGGCCGATGCGAACCGAATTATCCAATCGTATGGTTGGACGAGATACGAATGCACTCGCATCCTCAATCGTTCTGGTCTGTCGGCAAAAAGCCAAAGACGCACCTGCAGCTACCCGACGTGACTTTATCTCAGCGCTATCTGCGGAGTTTCCAAAGTCATTTGCTCGACTTCAAGAGACAAACATTGCCCCTGTCGACCTTGCACAAGCGGCTATAGGGCCCGGAATGGCGATTTACACTTCGTATTCTAGGGTGCTAAACGCTGATGGCGATAACGTTGGGGTCAAAGAGGCATTATCTCTAATAAACCAAACACTCGACGAGGTCCTGTCAGCCCAAGAAGGAGACTTCGACGCCGACACCCGGTGGGCGATTGCTTGGTTCGATCAGTTTGGATTTGAACCTGCCGACTACGGAATCGCCGAGACACTTTCAAAAGCCAAGAATACTTCAGTACAAGGTCTGGTTGATGGTGGGGTCGTGGAGGCTCATCAGGGAAAGGTCAGGCTTCTTCGGCCGACTGAGTTACAACCGGATTGGAATCCGGCAGCTGACAAGCGGCTGTCCGCATGGGAAGCGCTACACCAGTTAATCCGAGCCCACAAACAGAGTGAAACCGACGCAGCCGCTCTTGCGGCCAGAATTGGTCGTACTTCCGAGGCAGCAACTGAACTGGCATACCGTCTCTATGTAGTCTCAGAGCGACGCTCTAGAGCAGCAGATGCCCTGACCTACAATGCATTTGTCCAGAGCTGGCCCGAGATTTCCAGACTCGCAAGGCGGATCAACTCAGGGCCAATTAGCACTACTCAAGGTCTTTTCTCTTAAGGAGCAATCATGGCGATATCGAATCACGAGCGGGTCGGCAAGGCGCTAGAGCATTTGCGTTCTGGTCTTGGCCCATTCGTCGAACGAGAGTTGACCAACAGAACCAAGCTTTCACCCAAAGAGCTAGGGCCCCGGTTTTTCTACGGTGATGCAATCAACTCGAAGAAACTTCCCGACCAATGGGACGTGTCGGCATTGCTCATTGTCATGTGGGATTCCTGGAATGATGTATTCAAAGCCACCTTGGGTTATGCCGAGAGAAACTTAGTCTCTGAGTTGCGGACTATAAGGAACGACTGGGCTCACCAACAGAACTTCAACTTCGACAACACCTATAGAGCTCTTGATTCGATCGAGCGGCTCTTAAATGCCATCTCGGCCGAAGTACAGGCACGCGAAGTGGCGCAGTCAAAGGCTGAGATTTTAAGGCTTAAACACGAGGAGCAGAGTCGTTACGAAAGACGAAAGGTATCCTCATCTTCGGTCGAGTCCCAGGGATCAATTGCCATCCCCGCTTGGCGGGATGTCATCTCTCCCCACCAAGATGTTGCAACCGGGAACTACCAAAAGGCCGAGTTCGCCGCGGACCTGTGGCAGGTTTACTGCGGAGAAGGTTCAGAGGAGTACAGGGATCCTGTCGAATTCTACAAACGCACATTCCTCACTCATAGCCTCACGGCACTTTTGGAGGGGGGTCTCAGACGCATCGCTGGAATCGGAGGGGATCCAGTAATCCAGCTACAAACGAACTTCGGCGGCGGTAAGACCCATGCTATGCTGGCCCTCTACCATCTGCTGTCTGGGATTACCCTAACTAAGTTACCGGGGATCGAAGACATCTTGAAAAATGTCGGCCTCGCCCAGATTCCTTCAGTAAAAAGAGTGGTGTTGGTAGGCACTCAGATTTCGGCATCAACTCCGCGACCAAAGGGTGATGGTGTCGAGGTTCATACCCTGTGGGGCGAGCTTGCCTATCAGTTGGGTGGCAAAGAGGCTTATGATCAGATCGCTGAGGATGACATCAATGCCACAAGCCCTGGTGACAAGCTCAGACAACTACTCCAACAATACGGCCCATGCCTGATTCTGATTGACGAGTGGGTTGCATATGCCCGGCAATTACACGACGATTTTGACCTTCGTGGCGGAAACTTTGAAACTCAATTCACTTTTGCTCAGACACTCACCGAGTCGGTAACTGCGACAAATAACACGCTTTTAGTGGTTAGCCTTCCTGCCTCCGATGGCTTCGCCCAAGGCCGGTCGTTTAGTGACGATATGGAAGTGGGAGGCGAACGAGGCAGGGTTGCACTTGAGAGACTTAAAAACGTGGTAGGTAGAGTGGAGTCGACATGGAGTCCCGCCAGTGCTGAGGAAAGCTTTGAAATTGTTAGGCGGCGACTCTTTTCACCCCTGGTTTCACAGGAGCAGTTCGTAAAGCGAGACGCGGTGGCCAAGGCTTTTTCGAATCTTTACAATGCTCATCCGAATGAATTTCCTCCAGAGACTAAAGAGCAGGAGTATGAGAAACGCATTCGAGATGCTTATCCGATCCACCCAGAAGTCTTTGAGCGTCTCTACACCGACTGGTCAACGCTGGCCAAATTCCAAAGGACCCGAGGCGTATTGAGACTCATGGCGACCGTGATATACGACCTCTGGAAGGCTGGAAACTCATCCCCGCTGATCCTCCCTGCGCATATTTCGATGGACGATGGACCGATTCGGTCGGAACTCGTCAAGTACTTAGATGATTCCTGGAAGTCGATAATCGATAAAGATGTCGATGGTTCAAACTCGCTGCCTGTTCGGATCGACAATGAGATTCCAGATCTCGGAAGGTATCTTGCATGCGCCCGTGTCACTAGAACTATCTTTTTGGGTTCCGCCCCGACAGTTACAGCAGCCAATAAGGGGATTGACTCCAGACGCGTAAAACTAGGCAGTGTCATGCCGGGCGAATCGCCAGGCAAGTTTGACGATGCCCTACGTAGACTTTCCAGTGCCGCCACCTATCTCTACGAAGACCAAGGTCGCTATTGGTACGATACACAGCCAACGGTAAATAAGTTGGTGGAGGATCGAGCGGAACAGTTAAAAGGTGACCCCGACAGCGTGTCTGCTGAGCTAAAGAAGAGGCTTAAGAGTCTTATCGACACAAAGAACGAGTTTGCTGGAATTCACCTCATGCCTTCGTCTGGAGCGGACATTCCGGATGAATTCGAAACCCGGCTTGTCATATTGGGTCCGGACGACAATTATGTAAAGGACCCTAATCAAAAGAGCTCTGCGGAGAAGCTAGCAAGGCAGATCCTTGGTTCCAGGGGCACAGCACCGAGACGATATCAAAATACGCTTGTCTTTTTGGCCGCCGACCAAAATGGACTTATCGACCTTGACGCGTCGATAAGACGATATCTCGCATGGCAATCTGTCCTCAACGACCGAGAAGATCTTAACCTGGCACCTTTTCACGTGAGGCAAGCCGAGAACCAAAAAGCAAACGCAGATGAGTCCGTCAAAGCACAATTGCCTGAGGCCTACCAATGGCTGCTAGTTCCAGTTCAAAAATTACCAACAGACGAAGTGTCAATGGAAATTCAGAAACTGTCGGGTCGTGACGACCTTGTAGCTCGGGCAGTGAAAAAGTTGCGCAACGATGAACTGATGCTTCCATCTATGGGTGGAACAAGGCTGAGGATGGAACTGGATCGTATACCGCTCTGGGCTGGCGATTCCGTTTCGATCAAGACGCTTGTTGAATACTTCGCTAGCTACATATACCTCCCTCGCCTTATGTCCCCTTCCGTCATTTACCGAGCAGTAGAAAGCGGAGTGAGACTTATGTCCTGGAAAGACGAAACGTTTGCTTACGCTGAGGGCTTCGAACAGGTAAGCGGACAATATCAAGGTCTCATAGCTGGGGCAAGCATTGCGATCAATGATGGTGATCAAGGTTTGTTGGTAAAGCCCGACGTTGCATCAAAACAACTGGATCTAGCTCGAAATGTAAGGGGTGATCTCAACAAAGGCTACATGAGTACTAACTCTGGAGCGGGAGCCCCAGACCCTTCGGTATCGCTGTTTCCTTCTGACCGATCTGTTCCGGCAGCCAAGAAAGTTCGGCGCTACCACGCATCAGTTGATCTAAGCCCAGAGAGATCAACCGATGCATCCAGGATATATAACGAGGTTATTGCGCATCTTCGTACAGCCGAACCCGAAGGAGTAACCGTAAAAGTTACTCTCGAAATCGAGGCCACCGACGAAAATGGATTTCCAGACACAATCGTCCGTATTGTAAGCGAAAACGGAGCTTCGCTAAAGTTTAGGAGCCAGGGATTCGAGGAGGATTAACCTCGATTCGGCATTGCCTGAAAACTTTTCAGTGAAACCACAATCCGACCAGAACATAATAATGCACCCCTAGCGGGTCATTTGGGGACTGATATTTGCCCAAAAGTGACGCGGTGGCATGTTTTAGATGGTCACCTCATAATTGTGTGCACAAAACCGGATTACCCATACGCTGCCAAGAAGTCGTTACCCCCGAAGTCAAGCTGAATTCCTCTCAGGGAATTTCTTATGCACGCAACCTGGACCCCAAATAGCTCGTCAAATAATTTATGATCGTCCTTCCTGGCGAACTGAGGCCACTCAGCGAAAGGGCGGATTCTGAATGTGTGAACCTAAAGCTCTGAAGGTCTGGTCCAAAGCACGGTGATTTTATTCCGAAGTTAGGTTCTGGCTTGAAAACGTTGAGCACGCCTTGATTCTCGCTAATTCAACTGAGTCCTGAGCTAAAGATTGGTGAAAGGACACTTCTGTTGACCCAAATGTGTGATCTGCTAGACCCTGCGGGCCCCCGCAACCCGAATTCACCAAGATGAACTTTGGATTACCGAAAGTTATTGATCTGGAGCTAGACAGAGTCATCATTATTGATTGGGGGCTAACTACTAATCCCAGGAACTTCGTCAGTTCGGGAAGCAAAGTCAATCTGATGAGTTTCTATACCCGAATAGCTTGAATAGCGCTCGCAGGCATTTCAAGGTGCTTAATTTCGTGATTTCTGGAGATTTTCAAAGGTAGATTCAATCGAAAAAGATTCGCGCTCGAAAGCTATGATATACTAGCAGGCCAGAACCGATGAATTTTGGCTACTCCGTCCACGTCAGAGATGGCGTGGCTCCATTGCGACATACGCGGATGCTGGACAAGCTCCAGCCGCAACCAACCGTCCACGTCAGAGATGGCGTGGCTCCATTGCGACACATAGAGGTTGTTCGGAAAGTAATTTGTTCTATCCGT
>DAHVOF010000039.1 GCA_027318945.1 Actinomycetota bacterium
TTTCCCCGCCGGTAAGAAGCGATACCCGATCTCCGCTAGCACCAAACCAAGGCGCTGCAGGAATGGTCATAGTGGCCTCGAATTCAGTTGGACTGATCCATTTGATCGGGACGCCCGAATAGCGCAATCCCGATTCACAGCCATCCCAACAGAGCTGGATCTGTCCGGATGGGACGGAAATCGGCGAAGCCAGAGTTCCGTAAATTCTCACCAAGGATCCTGGGCTGCCAGAAGACGGCGAAAGTGTCAGCTTCACCGCTGGACCGATCTGAGATCTCACGGGTACTACGTAACCCTTTGTTGCCGACGCCCCTTGTGACACTCCGACTACGTCGACTCCAACCCAATAGTGTCCAGGGGCAAGCGCACCTACTCTGAAACAGCCATTGACCGCCCCATCCATCGACTGCTCGAGGGACTGAGACTTTAGGGCGGAATATGCATTTAACGGGCACCCGGCAGCTGCAAACGAAATCGGCTGCCCGGCGGTAGACACGGTCGGCTTGGAACTGATCGCCTTTTGAGCTCCCGTTCCGCAACCGAGTGCAATCACGCCTGATAACCAGATCAAAACCATCACGAAGACGCGGTTCCGCCTCGGGCTTTCCATGCGGTGAACCTTACCATTCATAAGTCCCAACGTCATGCGCAACTTATGTACCACTTCCCATTCGATCACCGGCACACAGTCGACTCCCCGCCGTAATACTCGAGAATTATTTGTCAATACTGATGATCGCAAACTTCACCAAGCCATTGCCGACCTAAGTACAACAACAATAACTGGACCCAAACTACGCGTTAACGGTTGCGATTGACTACGAATTCGGTACAAAAGATGTGCTTTCGCGAAGTGCCCAGACAACAGGCCCGTGGCGAACCAACCGGCTAGATTTCCGCCGAAATTCAAGAAACTCGCTCATAGATTCCTTGGAGAAAATCGGCATCGCGAATTACCCTCCCTCTCAGCGCCAGGCCCCCAAACGAGGACAAGTTTCGCATTGCTACACGTTCCGCCTAGCCAAAAGTCTCACAACCGATTCGGCCCGAAATAGACCTCTAGAAGGGTGGCTCAGCTAGTTCGCAAAAATCTTGAAGAGCCCCAGCAAGATCCGGAGCTGAACAGATGCACCCACCCGCCACCGATCAAGCTTATAGATCCCCACGTCAACCATGCCATGGAAAATCGGGATCACGAATCGCAAATATCCTCCAATGCAATGCGTGTAGTATCGCTTTGACCTTTTGTCCAGAGTCCGCGGCGAAGAACGTCGCCCACAGGAGGAACCGACTCATGCCAAAGATTCTCAGCAATGAGATTATCGAAGAAGTGCTCACGATGCCTGCCTGTATCGAGGCGATGGAGGAGGCATACCTTGCCTGGGCGGAAAACCAGGCAATTACCAGACCTCGGTCGGACACGTACATGCCTGTGGGAAACGGCACATACTACGTATTAAAAACCATGGACGGGATACTTGGCCCGCAGCATATCGGATCGATCCGCCTCAACTCGGATCTCATCCAGTGGTCGACGAATAACGGCGTTACGAAAAAAGCTAAGTTAAAGTCGGCGCCTGGCGGCCGTTACAACGGAATGGTGCTCTTGTTCAGCACCGAAACAGGGGAAATAAAGGCCATGTTTCCCGATGGATACATGCAAAAGATGCGCGTAGCTGCCACGAGCGCGCTCAGTGTCAAACACATGGCGCGAAAAAACGCCGACGTCATGGGCCTAATAGGAACAGGATGGCAGGCAACAGGCTCTATCGAGGCCGTAAATTCCGTGCGGCCTCTAGCCAGAGTAAAGGTTTACAGTCCGACCACCCAGCACCGGAAAGAATTTGCCCGAATCTACGGGGAAAAGCTTGGGATACAAGTAACGGCCGTCGACACAGCGGAAGAAGCCGTGAGAGGATCGTCAATTGTCTCAACTGCAACCAATTCTCTAACTCGAGTGCTCGAGGCTGAGTGGCTCGAGCCGGGCTGCCATGTCATGTGTGTTAAATACTCAGAGCTTGGAGACACGGTTCGTGCCAAAGCAGACCGGATTGTAGTCAATATGCATGACGCGACTCCCGAGAATTACATTCCCGGCTTAGGCCGGGTCACCGGAAATGATCCTATAGATCTTCTAGAGCAGGGGATCGAAAAGGAACAGATAGCTGAGTCCGAAGACACCTGGGCTTCGAAGCTTCCCGAACTTTGGGAAATCGTGAATGGATCTGCAACCGGGCGCGGCAGCGAAAGCGAGTTGACCCTTTTCGTAAATAACAACGGACTCGGACTGCAATTCTCCGCAGCTGGAGCGGCAGCGCTGAAAGCGGCCGAGGAGAAGAATTTAGGTATCGACTTGCCGATCGACTGGTTCGTTCAGACGGTTCACCCATGAACTCCGTCGGCCACTTCGGAAACCAGCTGTCAGATCTACGCCGCGCGCCCAGCTCAGGCTGCTAGCTGAGCTTGCTCAGGCGCCCGCCAAAAGATGTGCGTAATTGGTCTGATGCTCACCGACTACCAGCGATCGAACTATGAAAGATAGCTGGCTATCCACGTACGAAGTCACATCAAAAAGCGAATTCAGATACCAGTG
This sequence comes from Actinomycetota bacterium, assembly GCA_027318945.1. Classification (GTDB taxonomy): domain Bacteria; phylum Actinomycetota; class Acidimicrobiia; order Acidimicrobiales; family Acidimicrobiaceae; genus SCQM01. Next base: position 2,594 of record DAHVOF010000039.1, read on the forward strand.
CTTTAAAGCCCACATGTGGGCAAGCATGGTCAGCGTGGCAGATACAGCAGCTGGCTCAACGGTGGCGAACTTCCCCGATTTCATTCCATCCTCGATGCAGCCCGAAAAATACGAGTTTGTTTCGACCTCGAGCTGCATGAGCCTTTCGCGCCCTTCCTTGGAAATGCTCTTTGTTTCCTGATACGCGAGCAACGCCGCAGTCCTGTGAGCATCGACAACCATGCAGTAGGCACGAAACCCGGCCGCAAGACGCTCCACAGGGTCCTCTACGTCCTCCATCGCAGCTGGCACTTCACGCCTATACGACTCTATGATGTCGTTTACAACGAGGAGAAGTATGTCCTCTTTGGTGTTCACATATTGGTAGATTGTCCCAACACTGACGCCGGCCTCCTTTGCAAGGTCCGTTATGAGCATTTTCTGAAATCCCTGCTGGGATAAAAGCTTCGTAGCAGCGGTCAAAATCTGGCCGAGCCTCCACTCGATGCGCGCCGCACGAATGGCTTCAATACCCTCGAGGTTTCCGTCTGATCCACTTGACTGGCTAATCATGATTTCACCTCTATCACACCCTCAACCCGGACACCCGTACCATCTCACATCCATCCCCGCGTCTTCTTCCTCCCCGGCAGCTCTGAGTTGATCATTAAGCTGCATCACGGCTGAACCTCCGAACCCGCCCCTTCTCCACTTTGTTGCTGCCGGACACAGGAATGCTTCTTCTCAGCCGTCAGCGGCACTTTTAGTCAGCATTCGCCAGCGCATCTGCAATCGCAAGGATCTGTCCCGTTCCAAGCATGAGTTGCGTCATCTTCGCGTCCCTCATCAGCCGCTCGACCGGATAATCCTTTACGAAACCGTACCCGCCGTGAACCTGCACCGCGTCGATGGCGACCTCAACCGCCACTTTTGTTGCAAGCCATTTCGCACCTAGATCGAGAGGAAACCTTTCGTACGATTGCCCACCCGCGTCAATCTGCTCAGCTGCGGCGAATGTGAGCTTTCGGGCAGCCTCAATATTGAGCGCCATGGTACCGAGAATGGTCCTCGTACTTTCAAAGTCCATTATTGGCACTCCAAATTGAGATCTCTCTGCCGCATAATTCGTGGCGTGATACAGTGCGGAAACCGCGATGCCGTTTGCTTGCGACGCAAGGGCCACCCGCGCAGCTGAATAAAATTTTTCCGCAGCAGCGACGCCGCTGGCGCCAGCAGCGACAATTTGCCCGGTGCTTACAAGCACGTCATGAAATACAAGCGACCTCGGCGAAGCCCCGCGCAACCCTAGATCAGACTCAAGAGGACCTATCTCGACACGACCACCGCTTGGCTTGCTCACGTCAACTGCGAGCAGTTGACGCTGGGAGTCGACTACGGCATCTACGAGCACTACAAGATCAGCGCCAGAATCGTAACAGGGAACCCAGTGAAGTGACCCATTCAAAAGAGTGCCACCAGTGGCCGCCGACGCTATTACGCCGCCCCTGCTGCCGTCCGGATCTGCGGACCACACAAGTACACGCTCGCCACCAGAGACCTTTGGAAGCAAATCGTACTTCAAGTGCCCGTTTGCACTTGCGGCCACAGCCTCGACGCCAGCGAGGTTCATGGAGAGAATCGATGCTACCGCTCCGCTTCCCTTCGCCACCTCCTCGATCAGCATCGCCCCATCAAGAACGGAAGCGCCACCACCGCCGAAGATCTCAGGAACTGTGGCCGCGTTGATGCCAGCGTCAGCCAGCGAGCGGAACATCTCGCTCGAAATCCTCGAATCTTCGTCAATTACCTTTGCGTTTGGCGCGATCTTCGCCGCTACAAGGGCACGGACAGTTTCAAGCAGCAGTGCTCTGTCCTCATCGGACATCGACTTCTCAGTAGCCATTTTCCCGATCCTCAATCGTTGAGATACAAGATCTCGCCAACGAATAAGACAAGCCATTTCCTCCGACCATGGCTCGGTTCCCTGATCTCATTATCAAGCCAACGCTTTCATTAGAACTCGATAGCCTTCAAGATCTCCAGCCGAAACCGAAGGCACCACAATTGGCGTTATTCCCTGCCTCTGCAGTTCAGCAAGCTTCTCCAGGCACTCGTCGGCATCGCCGAAAACGGCAACGTCGTCGACGAACTCTGGAGGAAGCCGCCTTGCCATGGACTCCAAATCCTCGCCCTTCCTATAATTGAGATCCCCAAATCCAAACGAAGATAGCCAATTTCTATATTGCTCGATGCGGAGGTATGAGGCCATTTCTCTGCGTATGCGGCGTTCGGCTATACCATCGGCATCAGAAAGCGCAACGCGCACAAAGCATTCCGTTTCAAATGGCTTGGCATTTGATGGATTCTGTGACAATATATGACCCGCCTTGGAACGTGGGAGAAAATTCAGAATCACGCCGTCTGTAAGTTCGAGTGCAAGCCTTCGCATACCTTGGCCCAACGCCGCAAGAAGCAACCTCGGGCGCTGCGGCGGCAGAACATCCAGCTTGAACCCCTTGCATGAAACCTCCGCCCCAGCATGATCTGCGGTTTGACCTGCCAACACCTGGTTCATGATAGTCAACGAATCCCTAACCCTCGCAAGAGGGTGGTCGAACACCCCGCCGTGCCAATTTTCAACAATCATCCTCGTCGAGATGCCTACCCCGATGGCCACCCTTCCCGGAGCGATGTCGGCCAGGGATGCCGCACCCATGGCCAATGAAACTGGCGTGCGACTGGCTAGGGGCACGATAGCTGTGCCAATACCGATTCGCTCCGTTGAGCTTGCCAATGATGCCGCGACGGCCATCGCATCAAAAGTGCTCACTTCGGGTGCCCATATGGAAGAGAAGCCCAGCGCCTCAGCCTCTAATCCCAGGCGGACAGCATCTCCCGCGCCACACGATCTAAAGGGCAGCAGCAATCCAACGCCGTTCATGATCTCTCGCAATTCAATGGAGATCGACAAGCCACGCGAGCAAGCGCGACTCGAGTGATCATACCGTCAACTGGACCTAGGCAACGTATCGAGCATTTCACCTCTGCGCACCCCTCTCTTAGAAACGCCTGGAGTACCGGATCAGTGTTGGGCAAAATTGACTGCACCGAGCTCTTTCATTATGGCGTTCTTTTGAATCTGGTTCGTTCCCTCAAAGATTTGAAGAATCTTGGCGTCGCGATAACATCGCTGCAGCGGGGCATCGATCGAGACGGACGCTCGGCCAGCAATCTCCAGAGCCTCGCTGGCCACCTTCATGGCAACTTCGCTACAAAATGCCTTTGTGCTGGCAGCCTCCCACATGGAAGGCAGCTCGCCCGTAGAGTCGGCCCTCGTTGTCACTCCATAAAGAAGGTTCTTTGCAGCCAGCACCTGTATCGCCAACTCCGCAATATGATGTCCCTTCGCCTGGTGGCGCGCCAAATCCGAAAGGTTTCTTTCGCCCGAACCCACCGCCCTCATCAAGTGCTCGAACGCTCCCCTTGCTACTCCCACACTTACCGCCCCGATCAGGGGCCGGCTCCATCTAAGTGTGCTGAGCGCCAAACCTACGCCCTCGCCAAGCTCACCGATCATATGGATGCCGGGCACCCGCACGTCTTCAAGAAGCACGTCCCCCGTAGGAGAAGCTCTCAGACCCATCTTGTGCTCGTATCTATCGATAGACAAACCGTTAGCGTTTGATGGCACGACAAACGCACTAATGGACTTCGAGCTCCTCTCACGCTTGGTCCTTGCAAAGATGAGATACTTGCTCGCAATTCCCGCATTGGAAATAAATCTCTTGCTTCCGCGGATGAGATACCCGTCGCCCTCAAGGTGCGCTGAAGTCTGCATCGACAGAATGTCGGAACCAGCTTGCGCTTCCGTCAACCCCCATCCCCAGATTGTTCCTTCCCGCATCTCCTCGAGAAGACGGCCAGCAATCGGCGAACCCGACAGAAGTATTGTGTGCCCAACAGTGAGCTGGCTCTGCACCAGAACTGCAGTGGAGGTGCACTTGGCCGCCAGAGCCTCGATCCACCTGCACTGCGTTGTAAGGCTTGCCTCAGCTCCGCCAGATCCGTGCACACTTCGCCACACGCCATGATCACTTAACAAGGCGAGCACTTCGGGATCAAATCTCTCCAGGCGATCCATCTTTTCGGGAAAGCTTTCAAGCAGGGCCGCAAAGCGCTCCGCGTGGAGCGCAACATTCTGAACCTCGTCGTGCTGGTGTGGATTTGCCGCAGACCGTGACATCAATCTCAGCTCTTTCGTTTAGAACCGGCTCACCGCCGGGACGCTAAGCGCTCTGACAACCGCCGTATCCAATTCGCCCGGAGCTCGGTCAACTCGAGATCTCC
>DAHVOF010000045.1 GCA_027318945.1 Actinomycetota bacterium
GCAAGGCCCGCAACGATGTATTTAGGTCTGAAACCAATAACAGAAGCAATTTCACGATCACTATTAAGTACTCGGTTTGCCTTTTCGAAAGCAGCGCGTTCCAACTCGTTTCCTATGGGTAGCGACGCAATAACCTGGCCCCAGGGAAAGCTAATGGTAATCTCGCCGTAACTATTCTTACGAATAGCCTGCCTCTTTGTGAGCTCGATTATTGTTACCGATGGAGATCTTCCGGTAATTAGGCTATAAGAAATTGAAGGTCCGTTGAAACCTAGGACCGGGATTGAAGTTGGACTTGCGCATTCTTTGGCAAGACGGATGATCGATCTTTTCTTGTGGATCTGACTTACTGCCGTTGCCTCGGTCACCTCTATTAGCTCAGGCCTGCTTGGATCGCTCGGCGCCGGGCGACTGCTTAGCTTCACTCGCCATACGGCAAAAGGGTTGTATGTTTGGTCGCTGAACTTGGCTGAGTCGATCTCAAAACGGACAAATGACCTAGTGTCCCGATCTATCCCAAATATTTCAGATCCGTAGCTTGCGAGTAAAATGATCTCCATGGGAGTATCCGTGCCAAAGCTCGGTCTTATTGTGCTCATATCCAACCAACCTGAGTTCAGAATTAATGATGTCTAGTGCAGTGAATCTAGCGCAGTTGCAAACTCGATTGCCTTCGATACGGGCTGTTGGCAGCTGAAGTTTCGACAAATATAGGCATAACCCTCTTTTCGACCTTCCCAAAGCGGCGAATCGATCCTTTCACCAAATGAGACAACTCCGTCTGGGAGCCATCTTCCTTGGAGCGCTGCGATCAGTGCGTGGGCATGACCGGGTATTACGACGTCGTGGGAATCGCCATTTAGCAGCGTGAGCGTTTGTATGAGAAGTGGGAAAGCGCCTGGATGGCGTGCGATTCCCTGGTTCAAGAGATTCACGACCCGAAGAGAGGAGTTTCTGAAAACGCTGCGGTCGGTAAGCTTCCAAAGCCTTGCAAGGCTGAGCGCTGCAACGGAATTGGCCGACGGAGTAGCGCCGTCCAGCAAGTCCTTGGTCCTGTGTATCAGCTGCTCTTGGTCTGTGCCTGCCGAATAGAATCCGCCGTCTGCTGGATCCTCGAAGAGCTCGATAAGTTGGTTGGCGACGTCTATTGCGGCTGCGAGGAATCGGGGATTCCCTGTCGCCTCATAGGTTCTGGTATAGGCGTTCACAAGATGTGCGTAATCAGATGCGAATGCTTGCTGGCCACCCGTGCCCTTGCGCCAGGTTCTCATCCATCGCCCTGAGCGCAACATGCTTTCTTCCAGGAAAGCCAGAAGTGACTGTCCCTCTGATATCCAGTCATTACGGCCCATCAAAAATCCGATCTGAGACAGAGTTGCGACGAACATGGCGTTCCATTCGAGAACTACTTTGTCGTCTGTACCGGGAGGCTTTCTGAGCCGTCGTGCCGCCAACACCTTCAGCCTTGCGTCTTCAAGCTTTAATGACCTAGCGAAGTCTCCCCTTGTAGGAAGGTACAGGATGTTGGAGCCCTCGAAGTTTCCTTTCGCCGTCATTCCAAAATGACGGATAAACTCCTCCGAGTCCGCCCCCAAAAGCTCGCTAATTTCTTTTATGTTGAAGAGATAGTACTTGCCTTCTACTCCCTCTGAATCTGCGTCCTGACTGGAGTACAGCCCTTTCCCCGGATCGCGTAGGGTCGAAAGTACATAATCCACCGTTTCTTCGGCCACCTGTTTCCAACCTGGATTCCGGGAGACAGCCCAGCCAATTGCGTATATTTTTGCCATTTGCGCCTGATCATAAAGCATCTTTTCGAAGTGAGGTACGAGCCAGCGTTCGTCTACTGAATATCTGGCGAATCCTCCAGCGAGATGATCATAAATTCCACCTGAGGCCATTGCGTCCAAGCTGGTAGCGGCGGCCTCGATAGTTTCTGCCGATTTTGTTTTCAGGTGATGGTAAAACAGGAGTTCCAATGAGCTTGGCTGTGGGAACTTCGGCGCGAAGCCAAAGCCGCCCCAATTGTGGTCGAAGTTGTCGAGCAACTGGGCAGCGGCGGTATCGATGTAACTCGGTGCGAGTCCGATATCAACGCCGAAACTCGTATTCTTGATCTCCGTTTTATGTCGGATGGCTCTCAATACTTCATCGGCTTGCTGCTCAACTTCCTGGCGGCGATGCTCCCAAGCTTCACTCAACGTGTTTAGGAGTCCGTAAAAACTGGTTGATCTTCCCGTTCCGCGCGGAGGGAAGTAAGTGCCCGCATAGAAAGGCTTTCCGTCTGGTGTGAGAAAGACGCTCATTGGCCAGCCCCCCGATCCGGTAAGGATCATGACGGCTTCCATGTACAGCGCGTCGATATCGGGTCTTTCCTCTCGATCGACTTTTATTGATACGAAGCGGCTGTTCAGCAGGTGTGCAGTCACGGCATCCTCGAACGATTCGTGAGCCATTACATGACACCAGTGGCACGAGGAGTACCCAATTGAAAGGAAGATGGGTCTGTCGAGGGATCTTGCAAGCGATAGCGCCTCGGAGCACCATGGCCACCAATCTACTGGGTTCTCACGGTGCTGAATGAGATAGGGGCTGGACTCGTTAGCTAAATGGTTCATCGCGGACCCTTGTTTTCGATCTAAATCACTTACAAATGAGCCTAGAGTTTGAGTATGGAGATCACCCTCGCCCATAAGGTGGCGGTTGTGACGGGAGGTTCGCGGGGAATAGGTGAGGCAATCGCCGAACTTTTCGCTATGTGTGGGGCTGACGTAGTCCTCGTGTCGCGCCGTCCCGAAAAGCTTACCGCCGCAGCACAGAGAATAAATGAACTCACTGGCTCCGATCGGGCGACCTGGGTGGCAACCAATGTCTCCGATAGGGGTGGACTGGAAGAGGTCGTATCACTCTGTCGCGACCGTTATGGCAAGGTCGATATCCTTGTGAATGGCGCGGCAGCGAATCCATATTTCGGTCCGACGATGGAGATAGGCGGCTCTGCGGTTAGGAAGATCCTCGAAGTTAATTTAGAGGCTGCCCAGATGTGGATATCTGAGTTCTGGTCGGCATTCTGGGCAGATTCTGCAGGGACGGCAAGTTGCATAAACATAGCTTCGATTGGCGGTATGGTTGTGGAGGGTGGAATCGGATTTTACAACGTTTCGAAGGCCGCGATCATTCACTTGACGAGGCAGCTTGCATGCGAACTCGGACCCCGAGTGAGAGTCAATTCAATTTCGCCCGGGCTGGTCAAGACAGAGTTCGCAAGAGCGCTGTGGGAGGGTTGGGGAGACCAAGTCGCCAAAAGCCTTCCACTTGGCAGGCTTGGGGAGCCCAACGATATCTCGGGAGTGGCACTCTTCCTTGCTAGTGATCTCTCGGGATGGATGACGGGCGCAAATATAGTTGTGGACGGAGGTGCGCTAGTTAGAGCTGCGTCGATCGGTTGAGCTGATTCTTTAACAGGTGCTTTCGTATCTTTCCTAGGTTTGTGGTTGGCATCGTATCAACGATCTGGAGACGCGTCGGCGCATAATAAGGGGGTAGCTCCGACTTGACCGCCTCGCGTACCTCGTCGAGAGTTGGCGGTTCGCTAGATGGATTGGTTACAATGACTGCCGTCACGGCTTCGCCCCACTTTGAATCAGCAGTGCCTATAACGGCAATCTGGCTGATCTTTGGATGAGAGGACAGGAGGGATTCGATCTCAGAAGGAAATACCTTTTCGCCCCCTGTGTTGATGACTTCGTCCATCCTTCCAAAGACTTCTAGTTTTACTCCGGTTAGCCTGCCTGCATCATTAGTATGAAACCAACCGTGGTTATCCTGAATAGATTTTCCGCTTCGTAGTCGCGTCGCCATCATGGGACCCTTTAGGAGTATCTCGCTTCGGGATGAGATGGATACCTCTACACCTGGAAGGGGAACGCCGTCATAAACCACGCCGGATCCACTTTCTGTGAGGCCATAGGTAATCACGGCATTTTCTGGTATTTGTCGTGGCGGTCTCGAACCACCCAAAACAATCCTCCGAAAAATCAAGGGGTCAATTTCCGCCAGCGCGGTTGAGACAAGAGACACGAGTGTGGCGCCATTAGCCGCTGCTCTCGATACGTTGAAGGCATCGAAGCTACCATGTACCTCTAGTTCATTGCCTAGAAGTAGCGCGCGAAGTATAACTGAAAGGCCCCCGATGTGGGCCACGGGTAAGCAGCAGAGCCACTTGTCAGAAGACGTCACCTTGAGGTGATTTGAAACTGCGCTCGCGGAAGCCAAAACCTGATCATGAGTGAATATGACGATCTTCGGCGAGCCGGTGGTCCCTGATGTAGCCATAGCAAGGCACTGGCCATCCTCTATGGGTAGAGCTCCTTCGAGATGCGTGCTAATCCCGGAAGAGTCAATAATTTGTGATGGTTTGATGGATTCGAGCAGGACGGTTTTAGCCTTTTGTGGAAGTCTCTGGTCGATGGGAATGAACCCATCTCCGTTGTCCCAGACTCGCTTTATTGCGTCGACGAATTGATTGGAAGCCGGCATATCTAACGCAACGAGCTTTCTCACATTGGTTAGGCTAGTCAGAGGCGCGGTTATTCTTACCTAAAACGTTGCGTCAGTGTATAGATTTGGATCGGCCCTATCATGAGTGCGATAGCTACCGGCTGAGTAACGCGAACGACAGAAGCGAGGTCGCAGAACCAATGGCAACGAGAGTTTGGGAACCGCATGGTGAGTACAGTGATATCAAGTATGAAACCAGCGGCGGCATAGCCAAGATCACAATCAACCGTCCGGAGGTCAGAAATGCATTTCGGCCTCAAACGCTTTTTGAGCTTTCCGACGCATTTTCAGCCGCAAGGGACGATCCATCAGTGGGCGTCATCGTCTTGACAGGCGAGGGACCTCTGGCATTCTGCTCAGGGGGGGATCAGCGGATTCGCGGTAATGACGGATATCTTGGGAGCGATTCTGTTGGCAAAGCCGGGATCGGTCGGCTTAATGTACTGGATCTTCAAATTCAGATCAGAAGGCTTCCCAAGCCGGTCATCGCAATGGTTGCCGGTTACGCAATTGGTGGCGGACATGTCCTTCACTTAGTCTGCGATCTTACTATTGCCGCCGAAAATGCGAGATTTGGTCAGACCGGACCTCGGGTTGGCAGCTTTGATGGAGGTTACGGTTCGGGTTTGCTCGCTAGGACGATTGGACTCAAGAAGGCGAAGGAGATCTGGTTTCTGTGCCGGCAGTATGATGCGGATGAGGCGCTGCAAATGGGCTTGGTCAATATTGTGGTGCCTCTTGACAAATTAGAGGAGACGACTCTCGATTGGTGCGAACAAATTCTCGCTCTTTCACCGATCGCTCTCAGGATGCTTAAAGCGTCGTTCAACGCTGCTGACGAGGGAATTGCAGGTGTGCAGCAGCTCGCTGGGGACGCGACAATGCTATTCTACATGACCGAGGAGGCCCAGGAAGGGAGAAATGCCTACCAAGAAAAGCGGAAGCCGGATTTCTCCCGATTTCCCCGGCGGCCCTAACAATTGGAT
>DAHVOF010000062.1 GCA_027318945.1 Actinomycetota bacterium
GGATTGTCGGTCATAGAGTTTGGTTTACTAGCTTGGAAGACTACACGGAGGAAAGAAATTGAGAACTACGGTATTGGTAACCGTTTACGGCATTTCGGTACTGACTCTAATGATGGTCTTTTACGCGCTGGAAAGTCGTCATTGCCATTATGTTCTTGCATTTGGAATCTGCTGCGTCCTTAGCTCAATTTACGGTTTCATTACGGGCGTCTGTCCTTTTGGTGTTGTCGAGTTCGTCTGGTCAATCGTGGCATTCAGGCGGTGGAACAAGCTTGGAAATCAAAAATGCGCACAGGCAAAATAATCATTGGACTCGCGACCCGGTTCCCTTTCCTTTAGAGGGAGATTTCGCCGCAAGGAAATGTCTTTCAGAATGACAAGAAGAAGCGCACGCCTATTTCGGGTTCCCACTTGTTGACGGTTACTCCAGTGATCTCGACGTGAGAGATTCTATCGGTCACCTTCCGCCTGGATGAGAACAGGGTGAGCACGCATGTCCTGAACTGGGTGCTTAACTAATGACGAATGTGTCGCGGCCGTATTGGGGCTTAGGAAGCGGGGATACTCCGAGGACGAAAGAGACAATCTGCCCGTGAGCAGTGGCGGGGCTGGGGGTGAACGCTCTGGACATGCCGCTCATCTACCATCTCTATCCGGCAACACCTAGGAGGGGTCAACTCTGATCGGCGGAATTGATGATACTCCGAAATGTTGGAATGAAGCTGCGCTCACAGTGGTCGGCGGGGATGAAGTGCATAGTGAGAAGAACCTTGCCGAGTTCTAAGAGCGGGGCCTCACATACAAACTGGCAGGTCGAATAGGTGTCCTGTTTCCAGACGCGGCGACCGAACGGATTCCTTAGGTTTCATGTAGTCAGTTCCGATTAGTCAGCTGCCTCGCCAGGCAAGTGTTAGCGGCTTCATATGCGAACGAAGGCGCAATTGTATGCGGGAGATTAGCCCGCCAGCCGATTTCAGAAGCTGATTTGGAGTAGCGAGTGAAAAAGGCAACAACAAACCGAAGACCGTCGTCGTAATCAAATTTGTCACTGCCGACATAGTAATTACACGAGGTGATCCTTTAACGTGTCGTCAGCATGATCAGCTTGACTGTTGCGCAACACCTAGGGAGTCTTGAATATGGACGCGAATTATGCCTTGGTTATCCCGCACGGTCTTAGGGGATAGAGATCCTGCCTTCCATTCACTCGCCAAGCTGAGATCGAGTCGTTGAAGGACGTGCGAGAATTCCATTTTAGGCCGAATTCGATTTCTGCCTTTGATCGTGGTTCAAGTTCGAAAGAAAGTCTCGCCTGCTCTTTTCCCGGCTCACGCTTTCCTCAAGTGAACGTGGCGTATTTGTGGACTATTTTGCAGCTTTCATCCCATTCAGGATAGCTTCGCAGTTCTCATGTATCTGGCTTGCACATCAATCGCATTGAACCCAGCTTCACCACCTCGCTACATATTGGGACGGCTGTTGGTTTCAGTGTACGCAAGTATAAATACGATGAATCGCTAGTCTACTGACCTGCGAATATATTGCGCGCTCGGAGGGATTCGAACCCCCGACCTTCTGATCCGTAGTCAGATGCTCTAATCCGCTGAGCTACGAGCGCTTGGGCTGACACTCCAATTTAGCGGATGTCATGTATCGCTCGGCTAGAGAACCGCTATTGGTTTGTCAGTAATGGCTAACGGTGAAGGCAGGTCAGAGCTTCCCATAAGGTGTGTATCCACAGCATTCGCGACTGAACGACCTTCGGCGATCGCCCATACAATTAAACTTTGCCCACGCCTGGCATCGCCTGCAGCAAACACTTTAGGATTATTGGTAGCCCATCTCTCATTGGTCGAGATGTTCCCCCTGGAATCCGTTTCAATTCCGAGTTGGGCAATTATGCCGTCCTTCTCGGGTCCGAGAAATCCCATCGCCAGGAAGACGAGGTCGCACTCTATCTCGAACTCGCTGCCTTCGACCTTCTTGAAATTCGGTCTGCCATTTTCAAGAACTGTCTCTACCTTGTGCACCAGGATTCCTCTAAGAGTTCCATCTGGATTTCCAAGAAATCTCTCGGTGTTGATGGAGAATTCTCTATCCCCACCCTCTTCGTGGGCTGAAGACACTCGGTAGATCAGCGGCCATGTGGGCCATGGAGTGGTGGGGTCCCGCTCTTCCGGCGGTCTTGGCATGATTTCAAGCTGTACAACAGATTCAGCGCCCTGCCTGTGCGCGGTTCCAAGGCAGTCAGCGCCGGTATCGCCACCGCCTATGATTACGACCTTCTTACCTTCAGAGGTGATGGAAGGCACGTCAAGATCGCCCTCCTGCACCCTGTTTGCGATTGGTAGGTACTCCAGGGCTTGATGGATACCATCGAGGTCTCGTCCATGAACGGGCAGGTCTCGTGCAATGGTCGAGCCGATAGTTAGAACAAGCGCATCGCAGTCGTTGAGGATCTGATTGGCGTCTAAATTCTTTCCAATCTCGGCTCCCGTGACGAAGGTAGTTCCCTCGGCACGCATCTGGTCAAGGCGCCGATTGAGAACAGACTTTTCCAACTTGAACTCTGGAATCCCATATCTCAGCAGACCACCAATACGATCTGCCCTTTCATACAGAGTTACGTCATGTCCTGCTCGGGTCAGTTGCTGCGCAGCTGCAAGTCCAGCGGGACCTGAACCCACTACGACAACCCTCATCCCAGTCTTGACGCTTGGATGCAACGGAGCAATCCAACCTTCGTCAAAGGCCTTGTCAATCAGGTATTGCTCAACCGTCTTTATTGCCACCGGATCGGCCGAGATGCCGAGTACACAAGCAGCCTCACAAGGTGCGGGGCAGAGCCTACCGGTAAAGTCGGGAAAATTATTTGTTGCGTGGAGTCTGTCGATCGCTTCGCGCCAGTTGAAGCGATATGCGAGGTCATTCCATTCAGGGATGAGGTTTCCCAATGGGCAGCCGCGATGGCAGAACGGAATGCCACAATCCATGCATCTTGCAGCCTGGCTTACGAGCGTGTCTTCCGGGAAAGGCTTGTAAACCTCTTTCCAGTCGTGTATTCGAAGCTCTGCTGGTCTGCGTGTCGGTGTGGTGCGTGGGTATTTCAAGAACCCTTTGGGATCGGCCATCTCTATTCCTTGGACTTTGCTTTCTCTAGACTGTTTGATCGGGCGTGAAAACTACGGTCTCGGTGCCTCCTTGAGCTTTCGCAGCTTCTTTGGCCATCAGCACCCGCTTGTAATCACGCGGGAATACTTTTACAAACCTGTTGACCTCCAGGCTGAAATTGGCAAGAATCTTTTCAGCTACAGTCGATCCGGTTAGGGAGGCGTGCTCCGCCAATATCGTGGCGAGCCATTCTCTGTCATCGAGTTCCAGAGGATCGAGATCCACCATCTCCGTATTCACGAGCTTGCGGAAGTGGCCGTTCGGATCGTAGACGTAGGCCTCTCCACCGGACATTCCCGCGCCGAAGTTGCGCCCTGTTGCGCCGATTACCACGACGCGTCCTCCGGTCATGTATTCGCAGCCATGGTCCCCCACGCCTTCGACTACAGCTATGGCGCCGGAGTTCCTCACCGCAAATCTTTCGCCAACAACACCGCGAATGAAGGCTGAGCCGGAGGTGGCACCATATAGGATCACGTTTCCGGCAATTATGTTTTGTTCCGGAACAAAGGGCGAGGATGGATGGGGCTTGACAATGATCTTGCCACCCGAAAGCCCCTTGCCCAGGTAGTCGTTGGAGTCCCCAATTAGCTCAAGAGTCATCCCCTTTGGCACGAATGCGCCAAAGCTTTGCCCAGCGGAGCCCGTGAAAGTAAGCCAGATGGAGTTGTCGGGAAGACCCGCTCCTCCGTGGAGCCTTGTCAGCTCCGATCCGAGCATTGTACCAACCGTTCTGTTGACGTTTCTGATCGGGAATGAAGCTCGCACTTTTGAGTTATCGTAAAGGGCCGGTCTGCAAATCTCAATCAGGTCGTTGTCAAGGGCCTTGTCCAAGCCATGGTCTTGTTTCGAAGTGGCCGTCCGCGATTGGTTCTCCCTCAACTGCGGCATCTCGAACAAGGGACCGAGATCGAGCCCTGATGCCTTCCAGTGCTTTATTGCAGACTTGGCTTCGATCATCTCTACGTGTCCGACTGTTTCGTGGAGAGTCCTGAAGCCCAGCTGCGAAAGGTACTGTCGCACCTCCTCCGCGATGTACTCGAAGAATGTGACAACAAATTCAGGTTTACCTGTGAAGCGTTTTCTTAGCTCCGGATTCTGGGTTGCGATACCAGCGGGACAGGTGTCGAGGTGGCAAACCCTCATCATTATGCATCCGGAGACCACGAGCGGCGCAGTTGCAAAGCCAAACTCTTCTGCCCCGAGAAGAGCTGCGATGATCACGTCTCTTCCGGTCTTCAGCTGCCCATCGACCTGAACCACGATCCTGTCGCGGAGATTGTTGGCGAGCAGTGTCTGCTGAGTCTCGGCGAGACCGATCTCCCAAGGTATCCCGGCGTGCTTCAAGGAGGTGAGCGGGGAAGCGCCGGTTCCTCCGTCATAGCCGGAAATGAGCACTACGTCAGAGTGCGCCTTTGCAACTCCTGCGGCAACCGTTCCGACACCCACCTCCGCCACTAGCTTGACATGGATGCGGGCGTTGCGGTTTGAGCACTTCAGGTCGTAGATCAGCTGGGCCAGGTCCTCGATCGAATAGATGTCGTGGTGAGGTGGCGGGGATATCAAACCCACGCCGGGAGTCGAGTACCTCGTCTTGGCTATCCACGGATAGACCTTGTCACCTGGAAGTTGTCCTCCCTCTCCAGGCTTTGCTCCCTGTGCCATCTTGATCTGGATGTCGTCGGCGTTAACTAGATATTCGCTAGTGACGCCGAACCTTCCCGACGCAACTTGTTTGATCGCACTTTTCCTGGAATCCCCGTTCGGGTCCAGGACGAACCGTTCCGGATCCTCTCCGCCTTCGCCTGTGTTTGATTTGCCACCCAGCCGGTTCATTGCGATGGCAAGAGTTTCATGGGCCTCCGCGGAGATCGAGCCGTAGGACATGGCGCCCGTCGCGAAGCGCTTTACAATCTCCGATACAGGTTCGACTTCTTCTATCGGAACGGGTGGCCGCTCGCCGATTTTCAGATCGAAAAGGCCTCGAATGGTAGCCAGCTTTTTTGACTGGTCGTTGACGAGGTTCGTGTAGTCCTTGAAGACGTCATAGCGCTTCTGGCGGGTGGAGTGCTGCAGTTTGAACACTGTTTCCGGATTAAAGAGGTGATGCTCGCCTTCTCGTCTCCACTGATATTCACCGCCCACTTCTAGCGAGCGATGCGCCAGCTCCTCAGGCCTTTCGGTGAATGCCAGGTGGTGGCGCATCGCAACCTCTTTGGCCAAGGTGTCAGTGCCTATGCCTCCAATCCGGCTAGTGGTGCCGGTGAAGTACTCGTCGACAAGCTCCCTTGACAGCCCTACCGCTTCAAACACCTGGGCACCGGTGTAAGAGGCTACAGTCGAGATTCCCATCTTGGACATCACTTTGAGGATGCCTTTTCCCGCGGCTTTGATATAGTTCTTCACCGCCTTACTCGGCGTGACGTCCGTGAGAAGTCCTTCTCTTATCATGTCAACTACCGACTCGAAGGCTAGGTATGGATTGATGGCAGAGGCCCCGTAGCTCATTAGAAGTGCCATGTGGTGGACTTCCCGCGCTTCGCCGGTCTCTACGACAAGGGCGACTTTGGTCCTCGCTCCGGTTCTAATTAGATGGTGGTGCACTGCGGACAGCAGTAGAAGGGATGGTATCGGTGCCAGTTCGGAGCTGATATGGCGGTCTGAGAGGATGATGATATTGGATCCATTTGCGATCGCCCCAGTCACCGTCCTTCTGATCTCCTCGATGGAGTCCTTCAGCCCTTCGCCGCCTTTCTTGACATCGTATAATCCGTCGACGACAAAGGACTTGAAGCCGGGGTTCTCCCCCTCCTCGTTGATGTAAAGGAGCTTTGCCAGCTGGTCGTTGTCGATTATCGGGAATGGTATTTGAATCTGGTGAATCGAACTCGCACCGGGATCCAAGATGTTTCCGGAGGATCCGATCGTATTTGAAAGCGAGGTGACGAGTTCTTCTCTTATCGCATCTAGGGGAGGGTTGGTTACCTGAGCAAAGAGCTGGAAGAAATAGTCGTAGAGAAGTCTCGAACGGTCGGACAGGACGGCAGTCGGTGTGTCCGAACCCATGGAGCCGATCGGCTCGACTCCCATCTTTGCCATCGGTGCCAGGATGATCCTTAGATCTTCGAGGGTATAGCCGAAAGCCCGCTGCCTCCGGACGATGGATGAGTGCTGCGGAACGAGCATGTGCCGGGGCGGCAGATCGTCTATCGATACAAGATTCTCATCTATCAGTTTCTTGTATGGAAGCTGGGAAGCGAGTTCGGCTTTGATCTCTTCGTCAGCGATGATCCGGCCTTTGGAGGTGTCAACCAGGAACATTCTTCCGGGTTGAAGGCGACCTTTTTGGACCACCTTCTCTTGCGGTATGTCCAGCACCCCTACTTCCGATGCCATTACGACAAGGTTGTCGGAGGTTACCCAGTATCGGGAAGGACGGAGTCCGTTGCGGTCGAGTACTGCGCCAATTACCGTTCCGTCAGTGAAGGCTATGGAAGCCGGGCCATCCCATGGCTCCATGATCGATGTGTGAAACTGGTAGAAGGCTTTTCTGTCGGGGTCCATCTGCTCGTGGTTTTCCCATGCTTCGGGAATCATCATCAATACCGCATGCGCGAGGCTGCGGCCGTCAAGATGGAGCAGCTCGACCACTTCGTCAAAGGAGGCCGAGTCCGACGCCCCGGGGGTGATAATCGGGAAGATTCTTTTAAGATCTCCAGGAAGGGTCTTGCTTTTCAGAACGGCTTCACGTGCCGCCATCCAATTCCTATTTCCCTTGAGCGTATTTATCTCGCCGTTGTGTGCGATGAGCCGATAAGGATGAGCGAGAGGCCAGGATGGAAAAGTGTTGGTAGAAAATCGCGAGTGCACGAGGGCCAGGGCCGATTCAAATTGGGGATCCGATATGTCGGGGAAATACTCGGATACCTGTGGCGTCGTGAGCATTCCCTTGTAAACGAACGTTCGTGAGGATAAGGATGAGAAGTAAACCTCGCGGCAAGCATTCTCGACCCGCTTGCGAAACATGTATACAAGCCGTTCCAGGCTGATGTCTTGCTGTCCGTCGCTCCCGGCTACGAAAAGCTGCACTATAGATGGCTCAACGCTGAGCGCAGTAGCTCCAAGCGACGCGTTGTTGGTCGGTACCTCTCGATAGCCCAATACCAAGACGCCTTCTTCTGAAGCGATGGTATTTATGACATCTTTTACTTTTTGCGCTGCGCCCTTGTCTATTAAAAGGTTACCGGCCGCATAGGCGCCTAAAGGTGGAAGTTCGAAGCCAACAATGGATCTGAAAAATCTGTCCGGCAGCTGCACCAGAATTCCGGAGCCGTCGCCCGTGTTGACTTCAGCGCCGGAAGCCCCTCTGTGCTCGAGATTGAGTAGAGCTGTGAGCCCCTTCTCGACGATGTCATGAGATTTGGCTCCAGACATGTCGACGACAAATGCAACACCGCAGGCGTCGTGCTCGTAAGCGGCATCGTATAGTCCGAAATTCTGTGGGGTTCGATTCATTTATAAACCTGTCGTCTCTAAAAACTGATATGGATTATGAGATCCGTCTTCGTTCGAGACGACATTGGCTCAGACGATGACCGATTTCAGTTTATCATCCGGCATCGACATCCCTACATTTCGGCCGGCCGGAGTATTTTTGTGCTAATTCGAGAGGAATACACCCATGACCAGCGCAGCTACGGCCGACACGCCGGATATGCTCCCCCATATTGCGAGACCTGCCGCGCTTTTTGCCTTCGTATGCAGGTATGCCGAGATCCCTGAGACCACGACAACCCCGATCTTGATACCGAGCACTACTTTCCATGCGGTTGATTGGGTGCTCATGTTAACTGCACCGAGGTTCCAGAAGCCAGTGAGAACGAGAACGACGAAAGCTGGCCAAGACAGTCTGGCGAAGGCATTAGCAGCAACTCTGGTAACCTCCGGCGAAACCTTTCTGATGCTGGGAACAAGGCCTGCCAGAGTGATCTGACCGCCAACCCAGATTGTCGCAGCCAAGACGTGCAGGCTCAACCGAATTCCGTCTACAGCAGATGAGAGCAAAGTTCAAAACCTCCGGTGTAAAAGATAGTCGGGCAATTGCAGCTCGCGACCTACTTTGTGAGGCGTGAGAGAGTGGGGCAGATCTTCTGACATCGGCCAATGCCGTGGGGTAAACTGCGCTAGCGGTTTATGGAAGTTTACTTTGAACAAAGGATCTGATCATGCTACCAGCCGGTCAATTAGCTCCAGATTTTGAGCTCCCCGATCAGAACGGGGAAGCGGTGTCATTGCATAGCCTGAGGGGCAAATGGGTTCTCCTGTGGTGGTATCCAAAGGCAAATACGCCTGGCTGAACGCTTGAAGGGCAAGGCCTGCGTGACAGGTCCTCGGAGATCGAAGCTCTCGGTGGAGTGATTCTTGGTGCTTCGTTCGATACGGTCGAAGAAAATAAGGCATTCTCGGACCTGCAGTCCTTTCCCTACCGGCTTCTTAGCGATGCCGGCAAGGCCGTAGGTACGCAATACGAAGTTCTGAGAGACCCTGACGACAAGTTTCCTGATCTTGCGAAAAGGATCAGTTACTTGATCGATCCGGCAGGGGTTATTCGCATGTCGTACGAAGTGACCGACCCGCCAGGTCACGCGGAAAAAGTGATTGAGGACCTCGCTAGACTCCTTAGGGAATGATACTGGAACGGAAAAGGCAGCTTGGGGCCTGATCTGATCGGCAGCCAGTGTGATGACCAGAAAACGCAGCTTGCACAACTTGGTTTTGTTTGGGCAAATCGGTTAATTTGTCAATCTGTGATTGGCGCTCGCTCTTATTTGGTTTAAAGACGTAGAGAGACGTGATTGGTGTTTTTCCACTTGACTGCCGTTATTGGCTTTGATTTGATTGACGTTCTGCTTTTGGTCGCCGTTGCTCTGGCGGCTGTGAGGGGGATTCAGTTAGGTGCGTCAGTCCAACTCGGCTCTTATGGGGGATTTTGGGTGGGCCTTTTCCTGGGCGCAATCGTTGCGCCTGCCCTTGTGGGCCCAATACATTCGCCCGTCTGGCGCACCGTAGGTTCGTTGGTAATTCTTTTTGGAACTGCCACCATACTTGCCGGAGTTGGACGCAGGCTCGGTGTCACCCTTTGGAAGTCGATGAGGCGTGTAAAGCTCGCTACAGTCGATTCCATTTTGGGAGCCGCGATCGCGGTTGTCGCCACCTTGCTCGGAGTTTGGGTCATCGCCGGCATTGCCGTTAACTCTCCGTTCGCCCTACTGTCGTCGCAGGTGGCGAATTCACGGATTGTCCGAGGTTTGGACACGCTGCTTCCCCCTGCGCCTTCAGTATTTTCGAGAGTACAGGCCTTCATAAACTCACAAGGATTTCCTTCAGTTTTCGCGTCTCTGCCACCTCAGCTGGCCGGACCTGTGGGCCTGCCCGTAACCTCTCAGGTCGACACGATTGTGAAACAGACTTCAGCCTCTGTCATCAAGATCGAGGGCGTGGGATGCGGCCAGATACAAGAAGGATCGGGTTTTCTGGTGTCTCCAGATGTCGTAGTTACCAATGCTCACGTCGTGGCTGGCATAGCGCATCCGTACATTCTTGACAGTCATGGCCAGCATCCGGCCACAATCGTGTTTTTCGACCCGCATCTAGATATAGCAATTCTAAAAGCGCAAGGCCTAACTGAACCAGTGCTTCATGTGTCTACCAACACCTATTACAGGGACACTCAGGCAGTTGTGCTCGGGTATCCGGGCGGCGGGCCTCTGACGTATGGTCCCGCGGGCATCATGGCTACGTTCAATGCCACCGGTAGAGACATCTACGGCCAGGGCCTCACCACAAGGCTTGTATACGAGATTGACGCGATCGTCAGACCGGGTAACTCTGGAGGACCTCTGGTGGACATGAACGGCCAGGTAATTGGCGTGGTTTTCTCGAGGTCCACCACGAACCCCGATGTTGGTTTTGCGCTAGCGAGCCCGGCGGTGGATCAAGAGATTGTGGCGCACGAATCTGCAACGCAGGGAGTCTCGAGTGGGGCATGCATCTCATAGCCGGTGCGAGATGATTGGATGATTAGCTCTATGTTCGGATGGGGTCCCGCAAGATCTCAACGGGTTGGGGCGCGCACGCCGGTAAAGAGGTTGGCCACAGAGGAGATCACCATCAACGGCGTGCGCATCGAGTTGCTGAGAAAGGAAATAAAGAATTTTCATTTAAGTGTGCTTCCCCCGGACGGCCGTGTACGCGTCTCGGTGCCTATGCGGCTACCGATCGAGCGTGTCATCTCAGCAATTGAAGCTCGGTTTGAATGGATTTTGACACAGAGGCTGAGACTCGCGGCAACTGCGGAGCCCGAGCTTTTTCTCGACGGGGACTTTGTGCCGTTATGGGGGGTCCCTCACGTTATCGAGCTTGTCCGAGGCAATGACAAAGCTCAAGCCTGCGTTGCAGCCCTGGGAGTTATAGAGCTGACTGTGGGGTCCGGATCCACAGCCGAAGTTAGGCGCACGCTGGTTGAAGGTTTGTATCGCCAGCAACTCAAATCACAAGCCGCGCCCCTGTTGCTTAAATGGGAGTATGCGCTCGGAGTGAAAGCTAGCGAATTGAGAGTTCGCAAGATGACGACTCGCTGGGGAAGCTGCAATGTTGCGGTTGGTAGGATATGGCTCAATCTTGAACTCGCCAGAAGGCCGCAAGAATGTCTTGAATATGTCGTCGTGCATGAGCTTACTCATCTGCTGGAAGCCGGCCACGGACCTCGTTTCTCGGCCCACATGGACAGAGCTCTTCCAAACTGGCGCGATAGGAAGCGCCAGCTGAACGAAGGCTAGCCTTTTTCGCTTTCGATTTTGGGCTTCGCGATCTCAGGCAGAGCCATGCATGTACCTGACGTTCGACCTTTAGGCTGTACTAGTTGTGCTTACCGCAGAAAACCTGACAGTCGAAGTGGGTGGAAAGCTGATCCTTGATGGGGTCGGCTTCAGGGTCGCGCCCGGAGACAAGGTAGGTTTGGTCGGCCGCAATGGCGCAGGTAAGACATCTCTTCTCAAGGTGCTGTCTGGCGAAGCTGCTCCAGCATCTGGAAAGGTCGTTATAAAAGGTTTGCTTGGGTATCTCAATCAGGAACCCAGGGCGGATGAGTCGATTGCGAATTTGAGGGTGCTTGACCGGGTCATTTCGGGACGGTTGCTTGACACCCTTGCCCAGGAGCTGGAGAAGGCAAGACTCACCATGGAGCTTGATCCGAGTGACGCAAACATAAAAAGGTTTGCCCGTCGTGAGGAGGCATTCGGTGCGAGCGGTGGCTACCAGGCCGAGTCGGAAGCGAAGAAGATTCTCGTTGGTCTTGGAATCGGCGAGAGCCGTTTCCCTCTTAGCCTTTCCCATCTTTCAGGAGGGGAGAGGAGGCGGGTGGAATTGGCCAGGATCCTATTTGCTGGTAGCGATGTCCTGCTGCTCGATGAGCCGACAAACCACCTTGACCTTGACTCGAAGAACTGGCTCACGGCGTTTATGCGCAGCTACGCCGGAGCCATGGTGGTTATCAGCCATGACCTTGATCTGCTCGACGAGTCCATCACTCGAATCTTCCATCTTGAGAGGGGTGCTGAAGACGGCCAGCTAGTTGAGTACAAGGGCACCTTTTCACAGTACAAGAAGGCGCGGGCGGAAGATGAAGATAGTGCCAGGAAACGAAATGTGCGGTTGCAGGGGGAGATCAGGAGGCTGTCCACACAAGCGGACTCGATGAGGCATTCCACGGCCAAAAGGGCACGAGTGGCCCAGTCGATCGATAGGAGGGTGGAGCGGCTCGAGTACCAAGTGGGCGATGTCGCCGGCCGATCTTCGATTAAGATTGCCGCGAAGATGGTGGCGCCTCCTCCTTGTGGCAAAGATGTGATTTCGGTTACCGCACTGTGCAAAGGTTTCGGCCAGGGGAGCGTGTTCGAGGATCTCTCCTTCGGGGTGTCGCGTTCCGAGCGGCTTCTGATTGTGGGGTTGAACGGCGCTGGCAAGACAACGCTATTGCGACTCATCGTTGGCGAGCTGACTCCGGATATCGGACAGCTAGTTTTCGGAAAAAATGTGAGTGCCGGATATTATGCGCAGGAGCATGAGAACCTCGATTCGCACGATTCGCCGATCAGCCAGATGAGCCGGGCCCTGGGCGGCACGGTTACTGAATGTCGGGGCCTCCTTGCATCGTTCGGCCTTTCCGGAGATGTAATCTTTCAGCCAACGGCCACGCTGTCCGGCGGCGAAAAGACAAAGCTGTCGTTGGCGCTGCTAGTCGCCGGACGGCACAACCTTTTGCTGTTGGACGAGCCGACCAACAATCTGGACCCGGAGTCAAGGCTCGCGATTGGGGGGTCACTCGCATCCTGGCAAGGCACGATGCTTGTGGTGACCCACGACGAAGCATTTGCTGAAGCGATCAAGCCTGACAAGGTGTTGATTCTCCCGGATGGGACAGTCGACTACTACGACGATAACTACCTCGAACTCGTAGCTATGGCTTAGCTCGACTTAATTGAGCGCTCTTGCAGTCCTCTCTCTAGTAAGGTTGGGTCGTGGCCAAAGAAATTATGGATGGAATCATAGAGATCGACACGTTGTTAGGTGGTTGGGAGCATCTGACTGCCGGGTACGTAATAACCGGGGACGCGCCTGTTCTAATTGAGACCGGTTCTCAGACTTCACTTGGAACCTTGCTCGATGGCCTGTCGTCAATAGGTTTGGGACCCGGAGATCTCGCGGGTGTGGCCGTTACGCATATCCACCTCGATCATGCAGGTGCGGTCGGTGACGTGGCTAAGGCGTTTCCAAACGCTACGGTCTACGTGCACCCCAACGGCGCGAGGCATCTGGTGGATCCTTCGAGGCTGGTGAACTCCGCCGCAATGGTGTACGGGGATATGCTGGACGAACTGTACGGGCGGCTTGAACCGACGGATGCTGCGAGGATTAAGGTGCTGGAGGATCACGAGAAGATCAAGGTCTCCTCGAATAGGCAGCTCGAGGCCATTGATTCTCCCGGCCATGCCAAGCACCATCTTGGATTTTTCGATGCGAATACGGGTGTGATCTTTTCGGGGGATGCAATCGGAGTTTTGATTCCCGAGCTGGGAGTTCTAAGGCCAGCTACGCCGCCGCCCGATTTCGACCTGGAGCTGGTCATCTCCTCAATCGACAAGTTCGGGAGTTATAAGCCAGCGGGAATTGCCATGGCGCACTACGGGTTTTTCAAGGAAGCGGATGATCTCCTGGCGCGGGGAAAAGACGTCGTAAATCGCTGGACCCATGTGGCCGAGAAGGCTTTCAACGAGAAAAGGGATATCGAACAAGCTCTCCAAGAGGCTTTCAGCTCGGATACTGATGGGCTGGATCCGGTGCTCGTTGATAGATTCGACACGTTGAACAGCATTCACACGAATGCTGGAGGGATGAAAAGGTGGTTGGAAGTCCGCAGCCATCAGGGCCATTCTCACAGCTAGAGTCCCCGCAGGTTCAAACAGGGCAGCTCAAGGCCAGCGACTTTCTTCATTTTTTAAACCGCGAGACACTTGAAGATGTCCCCAGGGGCCACTTCTGCGGAGAGCCAACCATGGATTTCGATACCCCTACTGGATTTCGGCCGTCTGGCGGGCGGAGTCTCGTCGCATGCGTGCGAGAAAATCTCTACTTGACTTGAAGTACTTTAAGTTCAGTACACTTGAGTTGTGAGCGCACCAACGACCAATCGCACCTTCACAATTCGTGAAGCGTCAGGTCTTACAGGTCTGCCGGCGAGCACGTTGCGCTATTACGAGAACATCGGGATAATTGCGCCGATAGGACGGGGCTAGAGCAGCAAGCACAAGGTGTATACCGAGGCCGACCTGAAGGTTCTCACCGGGATCGACTGTCTGGTCGCAGCAGGGATGTCACTCACTGATATGCGTCGCTAAGTCGAGAACGGCGGCCTGGGTGCCCGCTGCGGCGGGGGAGCAGGAGCAGCTCCTCAGGGCAAAGGAGAAGCGCCTGGCGGCTGAGTCAGAACGGATCGCGGTACGCAGACGCTTTGTCGGGATCAAGATCGCCTACTGGCAGGCGGTGGCGGCCGGTGACCATGGTCGTGCGGAGTCCCTAGCCATACAGGCCCGAGGGCTCGCCGATCAGCTTTACACCAGCCGCGACACGAACTAGCCGTCTTACCGCGCTGAAGGTCGTCGGGACTTTCTGTCCGTTCGAATCTACGCGCCTGATGTGTGACTCGTCAACC
>DAHVOF010000073.1 GCA_027318945.1 Actinomycetota bacterium
GATGTAGTCCATCAATTATTGCCAACATTCATATACATGGACGATCACCGCACATTTGTAGGGTCTGCTCAACTGGACGATGTGTTCAAACATCAAAAGGAAAAGAAGCTCAGCCCTGAAGAGGAGACGATCATCGTAATCATGGAGATGTCAGGGCTGACTTTGGAAGAGGAAGTTAAAAAAGGCGGAGCGCCAGATCGCGAGCAGAGAATTCTAGATATGAACGACGCGAGCAACACGCTCACGTCCTTGATAGCCGAACGGTGGTCTCAACGCAGATATCAGGTTGTATTCCAAGCCGACGGCCAGCATTTCATTACCTTTGTAAAGGACCTAAATGACAAAGGACTTGTTCCGCTGGAAGACCGCTCCAAGGGGTTCCAGTGGTTCTTCTCCTTCGACATGCGGTTCATGTACGAAACGAACGGCCAGTTTAAGAACGCAATTATCCTGCTGGATGAGCCTGGTCTCCATCTGCATGCCGCTGCTCAGAGGGATTTGCTTGAGCGCATGAAGGCTTATGCCAAGGATAATCAGCTTCTTTACACGACCCACTTAC
Organism: Actinomycetota bacterium; assembly: GCA_027318945.1. Classification (GTDB taxonomy): domain Bacteria; phylum Actinomycetota; class Acidimicrobiia; order Acidimicrobiales; family Acidimicrobiaceae; genus SCQM01. The sequence continues at coordinate 560 of DAHVOF010000073.1, forward strand.
CGTTCATGATCGACTTTAAGCGGCTCGATAACATATATGTTGCCGAAGAGATTCCTAATGAGGGGTCGAAGGTTCACAAAAATTGGGCAACTGCGGATAAAGATGCGCGCTTCACGCTCCAGGCAGCGCTAGGCCTTTCTTGGAGCCAATCGCTGTTCGTAGGGCAGTTTAATTTGGTGGTGGAAGGCGTCGATGACTTCTGGTTGCTGACTTCGTTTTCGACAATGTTTGAGGAGGCTGGCCAGCCGGGAATTGATCCGCGTCTTGTCGTAACGCCAGCAGGAGGAGCCAGCAAAGTTGCCTATGTCGGGACGATCCTAAAAGGTCAAGAGCTAAATGTTGCAGTGTTGCTGGACTCTGATCCCGCCGGGCAACAAGCACTTGAACAATTAGTTCACCAGTGGATACTGCAAGATAAGCTTGTGGTAATGATTGGAGATGCGGTTGGAACGACGCCCTGCGCACTTGAAGACCTTTTCGGCGAATCTTACTATCTTGCAAAAGTCAATGAGGCTTATGCCAAAGAAATTGAAGGCAAGCCGATCACGCTCAATTCAAATACGACGGGCAAGAAAAGTATCGTTGATCGAGTTGAGGAGGCTTTCGCTGAACGAGGTTTGGGGGAGTACAACAAAGGGCGAGTTGCCAAGCGAATCATGGCTCACCTAAGTAAAAATGACTTGTCTGCAATCGACCCAGATACCGTCTCAAAATTCCGCAAGGTGATCGATGAGATAAACAAGGTGGCTGCTTCGTGGAAATCGTGAGCATTGAAAAGATTGATTAAGTCTTCCCGGTCGTTCACCGAATCCGTCGTAGAAGAGGCCCCGCTCGAATGGCTGGAGAGGCTGGTGGGGGCCACGCTATGACCTGCACAACACTCTGGGATGCCGCGACCGCCATTGGAACCATTGCGATGGCAGTCACCACGAGTATCGTGATCCGTCAGAACAAACGGCAGCGGCAGGACCTTGCCTTACAGCATGAAGACACTTTCAAGCCGGTTTGCGTCCTGGTACAAGAAAAAGAGCTGACTGGCACATTTGACCGTTCCGACATTGTGCAATGCCTTGTCGATCCAAACGATCCATTGAAGTATTTCCGCGTTACTTGCGGCGTAAAAAATATCGGGTGCGGCCCGGCAATGAATCTTCGGCTGGTGATGCGCTTTTCGACAAGTAAACCAGATTCTCTTCCACGGGTCGATATTGAAATGCTCGGCGCAAGCCAATCACTATCGTCGCCGATCAAGGTTCCGGTATTTCTAAAACCGAATGGATTTAACGAAAGTAACTACCAATTTGCGCCTGGCGAGGTCTGGGAGCTATGGCTTGTTTACGAAGACGTATTCGGGAATGTCTTCCACACGCGGCACACCAAGAACCCGCAACAGCCGTGGGCGAGCTTTGGCAAAGGAGACATAAATCGCCATGATTGACATGACCCAAACCGAGGCGGATATTCTTCTCTCGATGGAAAAGCTCCGATTGAACGACCTCGGGCACCCGTTTGACGGGGCTATATTTGTATCTCCGCGCGAGACACTTCCTCCGAAGCTTGTCCCCGTTGAGGTTTGGCAAGCTAGAAAGACCCCGATTGTTTTGGAGGCCGTGTCATGAGCAGTGCTTTGCAGACCATCGAATCAAAGGACGTTAGCCTGGGCGAACTCTTCGCGAGTTTCTTTGTTGTGCCCAATTTTCAACGTGAATATGTCTGGGGCACCGAGGAAGTACGTCAACTTTTGGAGGATGTCTATGCCGAGTATTCGGATGCAGCACGTAACAACGATTCTGAGTACTTCATAGGGACGATTGTCACTTGCGTTGGAGATGACGCGGTATACCAACTGATTGACGGCCAACAACGAATGACGACATCCTATCTCGTGCTTTGCGCCATCCGCGATTACATGAAGGAGACTTACAGAGGCGAGATCCAAGCACTCACACCTCAGATCATGGCGACGTCCGTTGACCGGAAGGGCAGGGACGTTTTTCGGTACAGGGTTGCGCTCCAATACGAAGATAGTTGCGGAGTCCTGGAGACTATTGCGAAAGGAGAACCCCCGCCGAATGGCAAAAGCTCCACTCAATCGGTTCGAAACATTGTTAATGCGTACAGCATCATTAGAGAGTTTCTCGAAGAGCAGTGCAAGAATGAAGCCTCCCTGCGCAGTTTGTATGCCTACTTTACCCAGAATGTGAAACTGATTCGGGTCAAGACAATCAGCATCACTCACGCGCTCAAAATCTTTGAGACGATTAACGACCGCGGCGTCGGTCTAGATTCAATGGACCTCTTAAAAAATCTGATCTTCATGCAAGCCAGCATGAAGGACTTTGAAAAACTAAAGCTGAAATGGAAAAAAGTGGTTGATCCGCTCGATAAGGCGCGAGAAAAGCCGCTTCGATTCTTGAGGTATTTTATTTTTTCCAATTACAAGGCGGATCGCCTACGCGAAGAACAAATCTACGACTGGCTGCGTAGGAATGAGAGAGTGTGTGGATATAAGGATGCTCCATTTGATTTCGTCAGCGAGCTAATCGACGCTGCGGAAGCGTATACAAAGTTTGCTAGAGGCTTGAATTCGGACGGTACCGAAAATCGTTTCCTCGCGAATATTCGGGCGATGAGTGGGGCGGCGAGACAGCATTTAATTCTCTTGCTCGCAGGCAGGACTCTGCCCGACGAGCAATTCACCGCCCTATGCTCAGAGATCGAAAACCTATTCTTCGCATATGTGATAACCCGTGAAGCTACCCGCGAGTTTGAACGGAAATTCGCAGAATGGGCGCCGGCTATTCGGTCCGTTCGCAACAAGTCGCAGTTGCAACAATTCGTCGACAAATACTTCCGCCCAGAAAAGGAAAGACTCGCGTCCCGCTTTGAACAAGCGATGCAGGAGATGCGAGAAGATTCCCTTCAGAAATATCGTCTTCGTTACGTGCTTAGTAAGCTAACCCAGTACATCAACGAGCGAGCGTTGGGATCCGAAACCGAAGCGAACCTACACCATTTTCTCGACGGTGCCAATCATATCGAGCACATCCTGCCACAGAATCCCAGCGTGGCTGCCCTGAAGGAATTCGATTTGCCAGACGAGGCGTCTGAGTATGCGGGCTTGCTTGGAAATTTAACTTTGGCGGAAGAGCCAATCAACATCTCTCTTGGAAATCGACCATTTTCTGCGAAGCGGCCAGAATATAGACATTCGCAATTTTACCTGACCAGGCTCCTCTCTGGCCCGGTGACCGTTGGCAAAAATACGGCGGTTAATCGCGCAGTGGAAGGTCTGCCAACTTTTGATAAGTGGTCATCGAAGTCGATTCTGAAGCGACAAGAAGCTCTTGCAGAATTGGCCAGGAAGGTGTGGGATATGCCGCGCCCCAGAGTCAGGTAGGCGGATTGACATCCTCTTGCAAATTCACGGAATCCGTCGTGGAAGAGGCCGCGCTCGAATGGCTGGAGCGATTGGGCTACACGGTTCTGCATGGTCCAGAGATTGCGTTCGGGGAGCCATCCGCCGAGCGCGACGACTCCGGCTACCGGGATGTGATTTTGGAGCGGCGGTTGAGGCAGGCACTCCAACATCTGAATCCTGCGCTGCCACTAGAGGCAATCGAAGACGCTTACCGGCGGCTGAGGCGGATCGACGAGCCGACACTGGCTACTCGCAACCATGCGTTACATCTTCATCTGGTGGAAGGCGTGACCGTGGAGTACACGCGACCGGACGGCTCGATTGGCGGCGCGCTGGTGCGGGTGATCGACTTCGACGAGCTGGACAACAACAATTGGGTGGCGCTGAACCAGTTCACCGTGGTGGAGGGCCAGAGCAACCGGCGGCCCGATATGCTGATTTTTCTGAACGGGCTGCCCATCGCCCTGATGGAACTGAAGAATCCAGCAGACGAGAACGCCACCATCTGGAGCGCCTTCGAGCAGATCCAGACCTACAAGGCGCAGATTCCGTCGCTATTCACCTATAACGAATTGCTGGTCGTTTCTGACGGACTGGAAGCGCGGGTTGGCTCGCTGACGGCGACGACCGAGCGCTTTATGCCGTGGCGCACGATTGATGGGGAGGAACTGGCTCCGGCAACCATGCCGCAGTTGCAAGTTATGGTGCAAGGGTTGTTCGAGAAGCGTCGTCTTCTGGATTACCTCCGCTACTTCATCGTCTTTGAAGATGAGGGCGGCGGTGTGCTGACAAAAAAGATTGCGGGCTATCACCAGTTCCACGCGGTGAACCGTGCGCTGGCGGCGACGCTGGATGCCTCCCTTGAAACCGGCGACCGCAGAGTGGGCGTGGTGTGGCATACGCAGGGCAGTGGCAAGAGCCTGACGATGGCTTTCTACGCTGGTCGGCTGGCGCTGGAGCCTCATCTTGAAAATCCGACGATTGTGGTGCTGACCGACCGCAACGATCTGGACGACCAACTCTTCGGCACCTTCTCCCGCTGCCATGAACTGCTGCGGCAGGCTCCGGTGCAGGCGGAGGACCGCGAGCATCTGCGAATGCTGCTGTCGGTTTCTTCCGGCGGCGTGGTCTTTACGACCATCCAGAAGTTCATGCCCAGCGAGGGCGACCGCTATCCAGCGCTGACAGAACGCCGCAATGTGATCGTGATTGCTGATGAGGCCCATCGTAGCCAGTACGACTTTATCGACGGCTTTGCCCGGCACATGCGCGATGCCTTGCCGGGTGCATCGTTCATCGGATTTACGGGCACTCCGATTGAGAAGGCCGACGCGAACACACGCGCTGTCTTCGGCGACAACATCAGCGTGTACGACATTCAGCGTGCCGTCGAAGACAAGGCGACGGTGCCGATCTATTACGAAAGCCGCCTGGCCAAGCTGCAACTAGACGCGAGCGAGAAACCAAAGCTCGACGAAAACTTCGATGAAGTGACGGAGGGCGAAGAGGTCGAGCGGCGTGAAAGACTGCGAACCAAGTGGGCGGCGCTGGAGGCAATCGTTGGAGCTGAGAACCGTCTGAAAATCGTTGCGGAGGACATTGTCCGCCACTTCGAGGAGCGGTTGGACGTGATGGATGGCAAGGCAATGATCGTCTGCATGAGCCGCCGTATTTGCATCGACCTATATAACCAGATCGTGAAGTTGCGGCCAGACTGGCATAGCGACAGCGACGATGCAGGAATGCTGAAGGTTGTCATGACTGGGTCGGCATCCGATGGCCCGAAGTGGCAGCAACACATCCGCGACAAGCGCCGCAGGAAGGCGTTGGATAAACGCTTCAAAGCAGCGAAAGATCCATTCAAGATCGCCATCGTCCGGGACATGTGGCTAACGGGCTTTGATGTTCCGTGCCTGCACACGATGTATCTGGACAAGCCGATGCGCGGTCATGGATTGATGCAGGCCATCGCGAGAGTGAATCGCGTATTCAAAGACAAGCCCGGCGGTCTGGTGGCGGACTATCTCGGCATCGCGCATGAGCTGAAACAAGCTCTGACCATCTACACAGAAAGCGGCGGACTTGGACGTACTGCCATCCCGCAGGAGGAAGCTGTCGATGTCATGCGGGCAAAATACGAGGTATGCTGCGGACTATTTGATGGATTCAACTGGACGGACTGGAGCAGCAATACTTCAGAGAAACGCCTGGCGCTGTTGCCTGCCGCACAGGAGCATATTCTTCGCCAGGAGGACGGCAAGAACCGTCTGACCCAGACTGTGACCGAATTATCCAAGGCATTTGCTCTTGCCGTACCGCACGAGAGTGCGCTTGAGATACGCGACAATGTGGGATTTTTCCAGACCGTCCGCAGCGTCCTCAATAAATCTGTGAATCAGCAGAGCCGCCCGGAGTACGAGCTGGACGCTGCCATTCAGCAACTCGTCTCCAGAGCCGTGATTACGGATGGCGTCATCGACATCTTTTCGGCTGCGGGGCTAAAAAAGCCTGAGATATCCATCCTGTCGGATGAGTTTCTGGACTCTCTCGGCCAGATGCCACAGAAGAACCTCGCTATCGAACTGCTACGCAAGCTCCTGAACAATGAGATCACAATCCGCTCGCGACACAATGTCGTGCGCTCCAAGTTGTTTTCCGAGTTGCTGGAAGGCAATCTACGCAAGTATCAGAACCGCGCAATCCAGGCGGCCCAGGTCATCGAAGAACTCATCGCTCTTGCAAAGAACATACGGCAAGAGGCAGTCCGTGGCACAGAACTTGGCCTTACCGAAGATGAGATTGCTTTCTACGACGCACTCGAAGTGAACGATAGCGCCGTCAAGGTGCTCGGAGATGACACACTGAAGATGATTGCACGGGAACTCGTGGAGACTGTGCGTCGTAACACGACCATCGATTGGACGGTACGTGAAAGTGTCCGGGCGCATCTCAGAGTGCTGGTGAAACGCATCCTTCGGAAATACGGCTATCCGCCTGACAAGCAGGAAAAGGCGACAATGACTGTTTTGGAGCAGGCGGAGGTATTGTCATCCGGGTGGTTGGCAGCGTAGAGCCGTATCCCCACCCAGCCAACGACGCATGCTTGGTGGCTCACTATTTGACGTGCCTGAGTGGTACGCTCCAAACAAAAGCGATGTCATCGCTCGTGTAAGGTGACAAGAACTTCTATTCAACCGTGCTGCTCAGCAAAGATGAAGGATATGTGCTGTTGTTTTTTAACCGATTGTAAAAAGCTGCGAGATGCAGAAACCTGCCGTTGGCACTAGCACGAGAACAGTTAGTGTCCAAACAATAGCCCCATCTCGCGTGCCTGCATTCATCTTGGTCTTCTGAGATGCTAAGCCCTATGCGATTACTTCTTCACAGGAACATAGGTGGTAGATCGACTCTGTGGAAGTGTCAATTTAGTGGCACCCACAGCAGCCCGGTTGCTGGGTGGCACGGCGGTGATAATCCGGCCGCGACGAAAGTTTCTCGCGTTTCGGACTGGCGTCACAACCGGCGAGCGTCAGTATCCCACGCCAAACTGATGCTGTCCCGACAGTAGACGCCGCGGGCCGTAGGAATTTGCGTCGAGTCAATAGAAATGGCATGTCAGCCTCGTGTAACACATGTGTCCCTGAAAGGTGTCAAGTCACTAAAGAGGTCAGCACTTCGGGAGTTAATAAAATCCCCTAAACTTCGCCGAATGGAGTGCGCGGCTTTTTAAGGTGTCGATAAAAGGCCATGCATCTCGTTCTCGACGGTATTGAGATCGACAGCACCTTGATGTTTAAAACGGATTTTGCCGCTCCTGTCTATCAGGAAGGTGATGGGGAGACCGAAGATGCCGCCATACATTTCCCCGATTTTCTCGTCGCCCATTACGACCGGATAATTCAATCCGTATTTCCGGTATGCGACGCGCACTGGTTGTTCCTCATCATCCATAGAGATGCCGATGATCTGTAGCCCGCGTCCGCCATACTCCTGCTGCCAAGCAACAAAATGCGGCATCTCGGCAAGGCAGGGTCCGCACCACGTTGCCCAAAAATTGAGCAGAACCACCTTTCCGTGATAGTCCGCAAGATTCACTTTCCG